>JAQBPZ010000238.1 GCA_028287225.1 Gemmatimonadota bacterium | reverse complement strand
GCTTCGTTGAGGGTTCGTTGAAGCTTCGTCGAAGCTTTTCAACAGCCGCCGACCGCGAAGCCCCAGGCCGGGTTAACTTACGGGATCGGCAATCGTACGGTCCGTACCGCGCTCGAACGCTGAGACGTTCCCGGGCGCCCTTTCTACCTTCGTCACGTCACCAAGATGTTCATCGATCGCGTCATCGTTCGTGTCGCCGCCGGCGACGGGGGATCGGGCATCAGCTCGTTCCGCCGCGAGAAGTTCGCCCCGCTCGGCGGCCCCGACGGGGGCGACGGAGGAAAGGGAGGAGACGTGATCATCCGCGCCGACAACAACCTCGCGACGCTGCTCGACTTCACCTACCGCGATTCGTGGGAGGCGGAGCGCGGGCTGCACGGAAGCGGATCGAACAAGACCGGCGCGTCCGGCGAAGACATCATCCTGCCCGTGCCGCCGGGTACGGTGATCCGCGACGCGGAGTCGAACGAGATCATCGCCGAGCTGCTGGAGACCGGCGACGAGCACGTGGTGGCGCGCGGCGGGCGCGGCGGCAAGGGCAACGCCTGGTTCGCCACCTCGGTGCACCGGAGCCCGCGCGAATGGCAGCCGGGAGAGGATGGCGAGAAGCGCACGCTGGAGCTGGAGCTCAAGCTGATCGCCGACGTCGGCCTGGTAGGCCAGCCGAACGCGGGCAAGTCGACGCTGCTCTCGGTCATCAGCGCCGCCCGCCCCAAGATCGCCGACTATCCGTTCACGACGCTGGAGCCCAACCTCGGCGTGGTGCAGATGAGCGATCACCGTACCTTCGTGGTCGCCGACATCCCCGGCATCATCGAGGGCGCGCACGAGGGGAAGGGGCTCGGCCTCCAGTTCCTGCGACACATCGAGCGCACACGCCTCCTCGCCTTCCTGATCCCGATCGACGCGATGGACTGGCAGGCGGAATACGAGGGGCTGCGCCGCGAGATCGAGGAATACAGCGCGGAGCTCGCGGCCAAGCCGCACTGCGTCGTCTTCACCAAGATGGACCTCCTCGGCGAGGACGAGGCGCCTCCCATCGAGGCCGGCGAGGCGTTCGGCGTGTTCGCGATCAGCGGTGCGGCGCGCACGGGGCTGGAGGAGCTCAAGCTGGCCTGGTGGCGCGAGCTGCTGGCGATGAAGAAGGAAGTCGCCCGGCCCGTGCAGGACCTCGAGCTGCCCTGACGCTGGCCGCCGACCCTGGCGCGCTCGCCGCCGGCGCGGGGGCCGCGACGCGCGAGGTGCACCGTGGCGGGGCGGGCTATCCCGCCGCGCTGCTGGACTGCGGCACGGCGCCTCCGCGCCTCTGGCTCCGCGGCGATGCGTCGCTCCTGGACGCGCCATGCGTCGCGATCGTGGGGACGCGGACGGCCACCGCGTACGGTGAGCGGATTGCGCACGAGCTGGCCCGCACGCTCGCGCTCGCCGGCGCGTGCGTGGTGAGCGGGCTGGCACGAGGGATCGACGCCGCCGCGCACCGCGGCGCCCTGGAGGCCGGCGGCGCGACCATCGCCGTGCTGGGCACCGGCGTGGACGTCGTCTATCCTCGCGCGCACGCGAGACTCCAGGCCACGATCGCCGCGCAGGGACTCCTCGTCTCGGAGCTGGCGCCGGCCGACGCCGCACATGGCGGCTCGTTCCCCCGGCGCAACCGGATCATCGCCGCCCTGGCGCGCGTCACCGTCGTGGTGGAGGCGGGCTTCAAGAGCGGCGCGCTCATCACGGCGGCGCACGCGCTGGAGCTGGGGCGCACGGTCGCGGCGGTGCCGGGGCCCATCGACATTCCCCAGGCGCAGGGGAGCAACGAGCTGCTTCGCGATGGCGCCATGCCGATCACGAGCATCGCCGAGGCGGTCACGCTGCTCGGGCTGGATGCGCCGGTGCGGAAAGTGGAGCTGGATGAAGGCACCGCGGAGCGCCGCCTGTGGGACGCGCTCGCCGGTGGCCCCGCCGACCTGGATACGCTCTGCGCGCGAGCGCGGCTGCCCGTGCACGAAGGCATGGCGGCAGCGTCCTCCCTCGAGCTGCGCGGCGCCATCAGCTGCGAGCTGACCGGGGAGATCCGGAGAGCGTAGCCTCGCGGGCCGTTCAGGAAAAAGACAATGACGGCGAATCAACAGCGCGAATGCCTGCGAATCACCCCCAGAAGCTGTTGCTCGAGTTCGCAAGAATTCGCGCGGTCGATTCGCCGTCATTGTCGTGTTGCTGAACAGGCAGGGCGCCTGCCGCATGAGGTGTCCACGCCGCCACGCAACTCCCCCGGGTGCGATATTGAATGGTGCCCCGCCACGTCTACGTTCACGTCCCCTTCTGCGCCCGCCGCTGCTCGTACTGCGACTTCTCCATCGCGGTCCGGCGGAACGTGCCCGTGGACGAGTACCTCTCGGCGCTGGAGACCGAGCTCGCGCTGCGCGTCGGCACGGCCGAGCCGCACGAGGTGGATTCCATCTACTTCGGGGGCGGCACCCCGTCGCGTCTGGGCGGTCCCGGACTGGCGCGGGCGCTGGACGTGGTGCGGCATCGCTTTCCACTCGCGGCCGGCGCGGAGGTCACCGCGGAGGCGAATCCCGAGGACGTGACACCCGCCGCGGCGGCGGCATGGGCCGAGGCGGGCATCAACCGGCTCTCGATCGGCTCCCAGACCTTCGACGAGCGCGCGCTCGAGTGGATGCACCGCTCGCATGGCGCCGGCGCCATCGGCGATGCCGTGCGAACGGCGCGAGATGCGGGGATCACAAATCTGTCGCTCGATCTCATCTTCGCCCTCCCCGACGAGCTGCGTCGTAACTTCTCCACGGACATTGACCGGTTACTGGAGCTGGAACCGGATCATGTGTCCCTGTACGGACTTACGATCGAGCCGAAGACGCCGCTCGGGCGGTGGGTGGAAGGTGGAGGCACCGTCGAACAGCCAGAAGAGGGTTACGAAGCCGACTTCCTGCTCGCCCACGAGCGACTGACCGCCGCCGGCTTCGAGCACTATGAGGTGTCCAACTACGGCCGCCCCGGCCGTCGCGCGCGCCACAACTCGGCGTACTGGGCCGGGGTGCCGTACCTGGGGCTCGGCCCCGCCGCGCACGGGTTCGACGGCGCGGCGCGGCGCTGGAACACCCGCGCCTACGCGGCGTGGCGCGACCAGCTCGCCGCCGGTGCCGATCCGAAGGAAGGCGAGGAGGTGCTCTCCGCCGACAACCTCGTGGCCGAGGCCGTGTACCTGGGATTGCGCAGCGATGCGGGGCTGGCGTTGACGCCCGGCGAGGCGGATCTGGTGGCGCCGTGGCTGCGCGCGGGATGGGTCTCGACGGACCCGGATGGGCGGCTGCGATGCACCGCCACGGGGTGGCTGAGGCTCGACTCGCTCGCGGCCGCCTTGACGCATCACCGAAGTCGTTAGTACATTTACACTTATGTCATCCGCCGACGAGCTCACTCCGCGCGAACGCCGCGTCCTCGAAGCGGTGATCCAGACGTACGTCCAGACCGCCGAGCCTGCCGGCTCGCGCGTGCTGTCGCGGCGGTTCGGCCTTGGCGTGTCGCCGGCGACGATCCGCAACACGATGAGCGACCTCGAGGAGAAGGGGTTTCTCTCGCACCCGCACACCTCGGCTGGCCGCGTGCCCACGGACAAGGCGTATCGCGCCTACGTGGACGCGCTGCTGAACGCGCCCGCGACCGCCGTGGTGGGCGCCGAGCGCGAGCGGCTGCGCGAGGACATCGCGGGGAGCAGCTCGGCGATCGAAACCATCCTGCGACGCGCCGCGCAGAGCCTGGGTGTGCTGACGCAGGAGCTTGGCGTCGCCCTCGGTCCACGGCTCGATGCCAGCATCCTGCGCCGCCTCGACCTGGTGCGCGTGGGGAGCGAGAAGCTCCTGCTCGTGCTCACGCTCGACGGCGGCGTGGTGCGCACCGTGTTCGTGGAGGTTCGCGGCACGCTCACCGAGGGGTCGGTGCTCGAGGTGACCCGCGTGCTGAACGAGCGGCTCGCGGGCCACACCCTGCGCGCGCTGCGGGCCTCGGTCGGCGACCGGCTGCGGGATTCGTCCACCAATCCGGAGGCGGAGGAGCTGCTGAACATCTTCGTGCAGGAAGGGGAGCAGCTGCTCGACGTTGCGCTGCCGATGACGGGCGGGAGCGTGATCGTGGGGCAGGCGAGCGTGCTCGCGGAGCAGCCCGAGTTCAGCGGCGCGGAGAGCCTGCGCCGGCTGCTCACGCTGACCGAAGAGCCCGCCCGCCTGGCCGACACGCTCCGCCGGAAGCACGAGGGCGACGAGAAGCCGGGCGTCTGCATCACGATCGGCGGGGAACACGGCGACCCCCGGATGGATCAGTTCACCGTGGTGACCGCCGAATATCATGCGGGCTCGCTCGCGGGTGTCATCGGCGTGATCGGCCCCACGCGCATGCCGTACGACAAGGTGATCTCGCTGGTGCAGCACACGTCGCGGCTGTTGAGCGATCTGCTGTAACGGCGGGCGGGTTCGGGTTACGGTTTTTCGGTTTCCGGTTTGTCGGTTTTCGGCCGGCCCCGGGCAGTCCCTGCGTCCCGAGGTACGCCGTGAACCGACAAACCGAAAACCGAAAAACCGTAAGCCAACCAACCGTACGCCGTACACCGTAAACCGACCCCGTCTTATCTTTGCCCAATGGCTGATTTCTACGCAATACTCGGCGTCGAGAAGACCGCTGCCGACGACGACATCAAGAAGGCATACCGCAAGCTCGCCATGACCTGGCATCCCGACCGGAACGGCGGGTCGAAGGAGGCGGAAGAGAAGTTCAAGTCCATCACCGAGGCGTACGACGTGCTGCGCGATCCGCAGAAGCGCGCCGCGTACGACCGGTATGGCGAGGCCGGACTGCGCGCGGGCGGCGGTGCAGGCTACCACCACGTGGACCTGTCCGAGGCGCTCGGCATCTTCATGCGTGACTTCGGCGGCTTCTCCGGGCTGGACGACCTGTTCGGCGGCCGCCAGGGCGGGAGCAGCCCGCGCACCGGCGCCGACGTGAAGATCACCCTCCAGCTCACGCTCGCCGAAGTGGCGAGCGGGGTGGAGAAGGAGATCAAGCTCAAGGTGCTCGACGCGTGCGACCGCTGCGCCGGCAGCGGCGCCGAGCCGGGCTCGCGCGCGCAGCAGTGTCCCACGTGCGCAGGGCAGGGTGAGGTGCGCCGCGCGCAGCGGTCGTTCTTCGGGCAGTTCGTGACCGTGGCCCCGTGCCCCACCTGCAAGGGCGAGGGGCAGATCATCGAGTCGCCGTGCCGGAAGTGCCGTGGCGAGGGTCGCCTGCGCGGCGACCAGACGCTCAAGGTGCAGGTGCCGGCCGGCGTCGCGACGGGGCAGTACATGACGCTGCGCGGCGTGGGGAACGCCGGCGCGCGCAACGGCGAGCGCGGCGACGTGCACGTGGTGTTCGACGTCGCCGACGACGAGCGCTTCGAGCGGGACGGCGAGGACCTCTACACGGAGGTGCTCGTGACGTATCCGCAGCTCGTGCTCGGTGCGACGGTGGAGGTGCCCACGGTCGCCTCCACGGTGGCGCTGAGCATTCCGCCCGCCACGCAGAGCGGGCAGGTGTTCCACCTGCGCGGCCGCGGCCTGGCGCGCGTGAATGCGGGCGGCACGGGCGACCTGCACGTGCGCGTGCAGCTCTGGACGCCGGAGCGCGTCAGCGAGGAGGAGGAGCAGCTGCTGCTGCGACTCGCCGAGGTGCAGCGCAGCGTGCCCACGGACCGCGGCAAGGGGTTCTGGGCGAAGATGAAAGAGGCGCTCGGCGCGTGACGAACTGGCTTTCGATTCGAGTCCGCCCCGGGAACAGTCCCGAGGCTGCAATGGCGGCGCTGTTCGAGATGGGATCGATGGGCGTGCACGAGGCGGGCGCCGAGCTGGTGACGCACTTCGACGGCGACGCGAACGCGGCGGCGATCACCGCCGCCGTGCTCGAGGCGGATCCGGACGCCGACGTGAGCGCGACGCTCATCCCGGCCATCGACTGGGCCGAGGAGTGGAAGAAGGGGGTCCGCGCGCACGAGCTGGGCGCGCTGGCCATCGTCCCGCCCTGGCTGGCCGAGGGGCGGGATCCCGCGCGGACGGTGATCATCGAGCCGGAGATGGCCTTCGGCACGGGCGAGCACGAGACGACGCGCGGCGTGGTGCGCCTGCTCCCGTCGATCATTCGCGTGGGGGACCGGGTCGCGGACCTGGGCGCCGGCAGCGCCGTCCTGGCCATCGCCGCCGCGAAGCTCGGTGCCGCGCAGGTCACGGCGATCGAGCTGGATCACGACGCGATCGCCAACGCGCAGGAGAACGTGGAGCGCAATGGCGTGCAGGACGTCGTGACCGTCATCGAGGGCGACGCGGGCGTGCTGCTGCCGCTCGTGGCGCCGGTGCGCGTGGTGCTCGCCAACATCATCTCGTCGGTGCTGCGCGAGATGCTGCCGGCGATCGCCGCGGCGCTCACCAGCGACGGCGAGGCGGTGCTCAGCGGCATCCTGCTGGCGGAGCGCGCGGAGATGCTCGAGTACCTGTCCGGTGCGGGATGGGTGGTGGTGGCCGAGGACCAGGAAGGAATGTGGTGGAGCGCGCGGATCGCGCGCCGGTAGGCACCTTCCACGCGCCGGGTGCGTGGTCCGACGTCGTGGAACTGGACGACGCGGCCGCGCACCATGCGCAGGTGAAGCGCCTGCGCGAGGGCGACGTGGTCCGGCTCACCAGCGGCGACGGGCGCCGCGCGGGCGGAACGCTGACCACCGTCGCCAAGCGTCGCCTCGTCGTCACACTCGACGGCCGCGGAGTGGAGCGGGTTCCGGCGCCCGTGCCGATCGCGCTGCTCGCGCCGGTCGGGGACCGCGAGCGCATGCTGTTGCTGGCCGAGAAGTGCGTGGAGCTCGGTCTGTCGGCGTGGCATCCCGTGGTGTACCGGCGGTCGCGCAGCGTGTCCCCGCGCGGCGAGGGCGAGCAGTTCCGGGAGAAGCTGCGCCTGCGCATGATCTCCGCACTGGAGCAGTCGGGCGGCGCGTGGCTGCCGGCGCTGCATGCCGAGTGTGCGCCCGAGGAGGCCCGCGCGGCGGTGGCGGGATCCGCCGGCCTCGTGCTGGACGGGGAGG
Organism: Gemmatimonadota bacterium; assembly: GCA_028287225.1. GTDB lineage: Bacteria > Gemmatimonadota > Gemmatimonadetes > Gemmatimonadales > Gemmatimonadaceae > AG11. The sequence goes on along the minus strand of JAQBPZ010000238.1, from coordinate 2,414 downwards.
GTGCTCCCGTGGCCGCACTGCTCGCGTCGCTCGCTGCGCCCTGCGCGATCGCGGTGGGCCCGGAGGGCGGACTGGAGGACGACGAGCGTGCCGGGTTCCTCGCGGCGCAGTGGCGCCTGGCGTCGCTCGGCCCCAACGTGCTGCGATTCGAGACGGCCGGCATCGCGGCGCTCGCACTGCTGCGCATTCACCTGAGCTGAGCACCGAATGACGGAGAGCTGCCTGTTCTGCCGCATCGTCCGCCGCGAGATCCCCGCGGCGATCATCTGGGAAGACGAGCACTCGCTCGCCTTCCGCGACATCGACCCGAAGGCGCCGACGCACGTCCTCGTGATCCCGAAGTCGCACGTCGCCTCGCTGAACGACGCGGACGACGCGCTGGCGATCGGCCGCCTCTCCGTTGCCGCGGCGGGTATCGCCACCTCGGAGGGAATCGCCGAGCGTGGGTACCGCACGGTGATCAACACCGGGCGCGATGCCGGTCAGACGGTCTTCCACCTGCACCTGCACCTGCTGGGCGGACGACACATGAGCTGGCCGCCGGGCTGACGTCACTCGGCAAGGAGGCTCTGCCGGGAACGGCGGGGATGGGCCGGCGAGTTGCAGAGGGCAGGACGGCCGCCGAACGACGGTGGCCGAGCGACTTCTGCCGGGGATACGACCATGGCTTTTCTCACGACGAGCACCATTCCCACCGAGCTGTTCTACGAGGATCAGGGAGCGGGGCAGCCCGTCGTCCTGATCCACGGCTGGCCGCTGAGCGGCCGCATGTGGGAGGGGCAGGTCAGCGCCCTGCTCGACGCGGGCTACCGGACGATCACCTACGACCGCCGCGGATTCGGCCAGTCGGGGCGCCCGGTGCGCGGCTACGACTACGACACCTTCGCGAGCGACCTGAACGACCTGATCAGCACCCTGGCGCTCCAGCAGACGGTGCTCGTCGGCTTCTCGATGGGCGGCGGTGAGGTGGCGCGCTACGTCGGAAAGTACGGCGCCGGCAAGGTGGCCAAGGCGGCCTTCCTGGGCGCCGTGCCGCCCTTCCTCCTCAAGACCGCGGACAACCCGGATGGCGCCCCGCAGTCGCTGTTCGACGGCATGATTGCCGGCACGAAGACGGACCGCGTGAACTTCCTGGCCGGGTTCTTCGAGCAGTTCTTCGGCCGCAACAAGCACAAGGACGCGGTGAGCGACGACATCATCGCATGGGCCAAGTCGGTGGCATGGGCCGCGTCGCCCGTGGGCACCATCGAGTGCATCAAGGCCTTCGGCACGACGGACTTCCGCCCGGACCTGAAGAAGTTCACGATACCGACGCTCGTGGTGCATGGCGACGAGGATCAGATCGTGCCCTTCGACATCTCTGGCAAGAAGACCGCGGCGAGCATCAAGGGGAGCCGCCTGGAGGTGCTGAAGAAGGGGCCGCACGCGTTCACGGCGACGCACGGGAAGGAGCTGAACAGGATCCTGCTGGAGTTCCTCAAGGCCTGAACGGCGTTTGCGGTTTGCGGTTGGCCGTGAGCGGTCACGCCTCGGGACGCTCCTACCGCTCACCGCCAACCGCAAACGCAGTTCAGGCCCGGCTCGTTGCCGCCCGACCCGCCGGGCCGTAACTTTCGGCATGCCCCTCTTCGACACGCTCCAGAACGACCTCAACACTGCGCGGAAGGCGCAGGACAAGCCGCGTACGCTGGTGCTCGGGACCATCTTCTCCGACGCCAAGAACCGGAAGATCGAGCTCCGCCGCGACCTCACGGACGACGAGGTCATCGACGTTCTCCGCAAGGGGATCAAGCGCCGGCGCGAGTCCATCGAGATGTACGCCGGCAAGCGCGACGACCTGGCGGAGAAGGAGCGGGTGGAGGTCGGCATCCTGGAGACGTACCTCCCGGCGGCGGTGAGCGACGAGGAGCTTCGCGCCGCGGTCCGCGCCGCGATCGCCGGCGGCGCCAGCCAGATCGGCGCGGTGATGGGCAAGGTGCTGCCACAGTTCAAGGGTCGGGCGGAGGGCAGCACGATCAACGCGATCGCGCGCGAGGAGCTCGGCAAGCAGGGGTGACTCGGACATGCGCGATGCGCGTGCGGGGTGACGCCAGTCGCTCGGCGAGCCTGACCAGCCGAATTCGCATATCATGAACGCCCACGCTCTCGGCATCCTCGAATTTCCGCGACTGCTGGCCCTGGTCGCCGAGCGGGCTGCGTCGGCGCCGGGCGCGGCCCGCGTGCGTGCCCTGCAGCCCTCCGCGGACCTCGCGTGGCTGGAGGCGGAGCACCGGCGCGTGTCAGCGGTGCGGTCGCTCCTCGGCGGCGAGCCCGCCTGGTCGCCCGAGCCGGTGCCCGAGCTCGCGAGCCCCATCCAGCGGCTGCGCGTGGTCGGCACCGTATGGACCGGCGAGGAGCTGGCCGCCGGCGCGGTG
>JAQBPZ010000219.1 GCA_028287225.1 Gemmatimonadota bacterium | reverse complement strand
GCCCCGCACCCTCCAATCTCTCGGTGGGCGGCTCTCCCGTGATCTCCGGTGCGACAGGGGATGTCCGGTGAGGCAAGGATGGAGGGGAGCCCCGTTGCGCGACGGCCCGTCGGCTGTCCTCCGCGTCCTCCGCGCCCTCCGCGGTCAAATGCTGTTGAAGAGCTTGAACCGCGGAGGGCGCGGAGGACAGCGCACGCGCCAGGATGATCAGGGCCGGCTCTCCAGTGATGTCCGGTGAGTCAAGGATGGATGCCCGCGTGGTCGAGTTAGCGTGGCGGGCCATTTGGACGGCGACTCGTCCGACGACGGATCCCTTGGATGCGTGAGCAGTACCTGTCAGTTGATCTTCCAGTCCCGGTCACCGAGGACCAGCGCGCCACGACGACGGAATCCGTCGCTGAACAGGATCGGCCGACCGCTGCCGAGACCCAGGATGACCTGTTTCGGAATGACGCACGACAGCTTCGGCCGAACGTGTCATTCTGACGCATTCTGGCGTGCACGGAGGGGTGACGGTATTTCCATGTCGTTGTCCTGAAACGACTTATGGTAGCTGGAACGCATGGCCCCGTCCCTGCCTTAGTGGAGGTCGTCCCGGCCGTTCCCGGGACACTACCATCAGGGGTCATCGGATGACGCAGAACCAGCAGCACGACGAAGAGCCCGTCGGGATCGTGATCTCCCGCGGTTGGGAGCCCGAGACGACGCCGCGATTCTCCGCGTACGTCTGGGCGCCATATCCGGACGACGAAATCGAGACCGAAGTGCAGGCCGCCTGAGGCGAACCTCGCACCGGTCACCCAGGACGCCGCGGCCCGTTCCCGCGGCGTTCTGCGTTTCCATGGGCTCGGTACGCGCCTTGCCCCCCGCAGGCGTGTGAACAGACCACTGGACTGGAACGCGGAGCGGACCGAGCTGCTCGGGCGGACGATCTCCGACCTCGGGCTGTCCGTGCAGGGCACCCGCGTCGAGCGGCTCACCGCGCGACTCTACGAGGAGCTGGGCGAGCGCGGCGTCGCCTTCCGGCCCCCGGTGTATCTCAGCGACCAGTGGGGATGCCCGGACGGGACGCCGCTGATCGGCGTCCCCTTCTACCTCGCCGACCCGCGCCTGGAGCGCATCGAGGCGGAGGAGTCGGGCGCCGTGGAAGGCGACGACGAGGCGATGCGCTACCTGCGCCATGAGGCCGGCCACGCGATCAACTACGCCTTCCACCTGCACGAGCGCGAGGAGTTTCCGCGCCTGTTCGGCGACTACGGCCGGCCGTACGACGAGCACTACGCCGCCGATCCGCTCTCGCGCGAGCACGTGCGGCACATCCTCGGCTGGTACGCGCAGAAGCATCCGGACGAGGATTTCGCCGAGACCTTCGCAGTGTGGCTGACGCCGGGACTGGACTGGCGCACCGAGTACCAGGGATGGGGCGCGCTGGCCAAGCTCGAGTGGCTGGACGGGATCATGCGCGAGGTGGCGTCGCTCTCGCCCCCTACCCCCGCGCTCACCGACGACGACCTGCCCGTGGAGTCCATGCACTGGACGGTCGCCGAGCACTACGCCGACGACGAGCCGCTGCCGGTCGGCGACGCACGGCAGTTCGACGGCGACCTCCGCCGCATCTTTGCCGCCGAGACCGAGGCGCCTGACGGCGAGCCCGCCGGCCGGTTCCTGCTGCGCCACGAGGGCGAGCTCGTGACGCGCGTGTCGTACTGGGCCGGCGTGCGGCCGTCCGCGGTGCGCACGCTCGTCGTGGCGCTGGCGCGACGCGCCGAGCAGCTGCGGCTGCACGTCGCCGGCCTGGAGGCCACCACGCTCATCGAGCTCACCGCGTTCCAGACCGCCGTCGTGATGCACTGGCGGTCCACTCACATCCTGCGCGCCACGCGCGACGAGGCTCAGTCATGAAGGTCGTCCTGCTCCACGGATCCGATGCCGCCGAACCACCCGAGGATCCAGTGCTGGGGCAGATCGAGGCGACGCTCGGCACGCTCGGCCACGAGGTGGTGCGCGTGCCGGTGGCGGGCACGGTGGACCCGGTGATCGATGCGCTGCAGGCCGCCGCGCCGGCGCTGGTGTTCAACCTGGCGGAGTCGTTCGACGGCAAGAGCGCGCTCGAGAGCAACGTGGCGGCGCTGCTCAACCTGCTCGGCCTGCGCTATACCGGCTCGAGTCCAGCGGGGTTGATGCTCGCGGGCGACAAGAGCCTGACGAAGATGGTGCTGGGCTTCCAGCAGATCCTCACGCCGCAGTTCGCGACGATCTTTCGCGGCGCGCTCGGCCATGTGGGAGACCTGCGCTTCCCACTCATCGTGAAGCCGCCGCAGGAGGATGCGTCGCTGGGCATCACGAGCAAGAGCGTGGTGCGCGACATCAAGGAGCTGTTCGGCACGATGGACTCGCTGCAGCGCGAGTTCCAGTCGCCGATCCTGGTGGAGGAGTTCATCGAGGGGCGCGAGTTCTACGTCGGCGTGCTGGGCAACGTGGATCCGCAGCCGCTGCCGGTGATCGAGCTGGACTTCAGCGCCTTTCCCGCCGACCGTCCGAAGGTGGCGAGCTACGAGGCGAAGTGGGGCGACGGCGGCACGGGCGGGGAGGGCGAGACCGGTGCGGAGTTCACGGGCACGAAGTCGGTGTTCCCCACCGACGTGCCGGCGGAGCTGCTCGTGCGGATGCAGGCGGTGGCGGTGAGCGCGTTCAACGCGCTGCGACTCCGCGACTACGGGCGCGTGGACCTGCGCGTGACGCCGGACGAGCAGATCCACGTGATCGAGGTGAACCCCAACTGCTATCTCGAGCGATCCGGCGAGCTGGCGCGCGCCGCCGCGGAGAGCGGGCTGGCGCACGAGGGGCTCGTCGCGAGGATCATGGAGCTCGCGCTGGCGCGGTACTCCCGGTGAGTCGCGGGGGGAGGGGTAAAACGAAAGAAGCCGGCGCCAAGGCGCCGGCTTCTCCGTATACGACTACTTCGACCAGCCTAGCGCGACGACTTGCGGGCCGACTTCTTGGCGCCGGTCTTCTTGGCACCGGCCTTCTTCGCCGTCTTCTTGCGCGCGCCGCTCTTCTTGGCGCCCGACTTCGCGCCCTTCTTGGCGGTGGACTTGCGAGCCGACGACTTCTTGGCGCCGGTCTTCTTCGCGCCGCTCTTGCGGGCCGACTTCTTGGCTGCTGCCATGGGAAACTCTCCTGTAAAGGAGTGGAAGTGCCTGTACGAACCCCCGGTGGTCGCTCAGGCCAGCGGCTGGGACGCCGAAGCGCCCTTCCCCGCTGCAACCCGATCTCATGGCGAGACCGGGAAGGTGCTGCGACGCGAATCAGACCGCGTCGCTCAAACTCGTAAAGTTGAAGTCCTTCACCTTGATGGGCGGGACCATGATCGCCTGCCCCGGTCCGCCGTCCTCGCTCGCACTGACCCGCACCGGCGTGCCGAGTGCCTCGAGGTTGTTCAGCATAAAGACGGGCGAGTCGTTAAACCGCAAATTCTTGACCGCTCGCGTGATCCTGCCGTTCTCGATCAGGAACGTCCCGTCGCGCGTGAGGCCGGTGTACAGGATGGTGCGCTGGTCGACCGGCCGGAGATACCAGAAGCGGGTGACGAGCAGGCCGCGCTGCGTGGAGGCGATCATCTCTTCCATCGTGCTGCTCCCACCGCTCATGCGGAGCGAGCCGCCACTTGCTGTTGGAGAGACGCCCTTCTTCTGCGCCCAGTAACGATCGTAGTTGAGCGTCTTCACCACGCCGTTCTCGATCCACACCGTCCGGCGTGTCGGCAGCCCCTCGCCGGTGAACGGTGCGCCGGCCACTTCGGGGTCGAACGGATCGGAGAGAATGGTCACGCGCTCGTCGACGACCTTCTCGCCGATCTTGTTCTTTCCCCCTGCGCGGGAGAAGAACGAGCGTCCCTCGTCGGCAGCGCGCGCGCTCAGCGCATTGCTCACGAACTGCACGAGGTTGCCCACGGCGGTCGGCTCGAACACGACGGTGTAGCGACCGGGCTCGATGGCGGCCGGGTTGCGCGACGCGCGCGCCTTCTCGGCCGCGCGCGCGCCGAGCGCGGCGGGATCGAGGCGCGACCAGTCGTGGTGCGAGGCGCCCGCCCAGCCGGAGCCCGTACCATCCGAGGTGCGCACCGTGGTGGTGAGCGCGGTGGCGGTGCTGCGCGCGTACGCGAACAGGCCCTTGCTGTTGGCGACGGCGGCAGCGCCGGCGCGCGTGTCGAGATAGCCGGTGGCGATCAGGCCGCCCTGGCTGGATGGCGCGGTGATGGCGCGGACGGCCTCGGCGCGGCCCTGCGGGTCGAGCGCGGCGGTGGCCTCGCTCCAGTTCTGGCCAGCCTGGTACTGCTGCGGCTCGAGCTCCGCGAGGAACTCCGGATCTTCCGGGGCGAGCCGGGCCAGCCGCTCGGCACTCTGCACGGCCTGCCGGAGCCCCGCTTCGTCGATCTGGTTGGTGGTGCTGCTCGCACTGCGCCGCCCGACGTACGCCGTCACGGTGACCGTGCTGTCGAAGCTGTCGCCGCCGGTGGAGACCTGGTTGACGGCGAAGCGCGTATTGCCGCGGCTGCCACTGCCGATGTTCACGCGCGCCGCGTCGGCCGTGGTGACGTAGCCGAGCGCCTGCTTCGCGATGGCCTCGCACTGCTCGCGCGAGAGGTAGCGGGCCGCTGCGGCCAGGGATCGGAGCTCGCTCACGCCTTCCGTCCCGTGTTGATGACGTTGACGTTGCGGAAGCGGCTCGGCACGCAGCCGTGGCTCACGGCGTTGACCTGGCTCGGCTGGCCCTTGCCGTCGTTGAACGCGCCGCCGAGCTGGTAGCTCTTCGCGCCGCCGATCATGTCGAGGCTGCCCCAGAACTCCGGGGTGCGCATCTGGTACGCGACGTCCTTGAGCATGCCGACGATCTTGCCTCCGCGGATCTCGTAGAAGAGCTGGCCGCCGAACTGCGCGTTGTAGCGCTGCTGGTCGATGGAGAAGCTGCCGTCGCCCATGATGGCGATGCCGCGGTCGGTGGCGGCGATGAGGTCGTCCCACGAGGTGTTCCGCTCCCCAGGCAGCAGGGACACGTTGGGCATGCGCTGGAACTGCACGTCGGCCCACGTCTGCCCGTACGAGCAGCCGTGCGAGCGGACCGGCCGGCCGGTCCGCTTGTAGTAGTCGGCGAGGTGCGGCGCCTGCTCGCGCGTGGTCTGGTAGTCCACGAACAGCCCGTTGCGGATGATGTCGAAGCTCTCGGGCTTCACGCCCTCGTCATCCCACCCGACGGCCGACAGGGAGCCGGGCTGCGAGCGGTCGCCGCGGATGTTCATGAGCTTCGACCCGAACTGCAGCTTGCCGAGGACGGCTTCCGGCGGCGCGACGAAGCTGGTGCCCGCGTAGTTGGCCTCGTAGCCGAGGGCGCGGTCGAGCTCCGTGGGGTGGGCGACCGACTCGTGGATGGTGAGCCAGAGGTGGCTCGGGTGCAGCACGAGGTCGTAGCGGCCCACGTCCACCGGCTTGGCGGAGAGCTTCTGCACCGCCTCGGCGGCCCAGCGCGGCGCGGTCTCGGCGAGGCGTGCATCGCGCACGTGCTCGTAGCCGCGGCCCATCGGCGCGATCTCGTTCGACTGGCGCGTCTGGAAGTCGCTGCCGTCGGCGGAGACGGCCGTCATCGTCATGGACGGCTGGGTGCGGTAGATCGTCTGGACGATGTACGAGCCGTCGGTGGACGCGAAGGTCTTCTCCTCGCGGAGGAAGAACATGCTGGAGTTCACGAACCGCGCGCCGGCCTTGAGCGCCGCGGCGTTGGCGGCGAGCAGCAGGCCGACCTTGTCCTCCACGGGCACGGAGAACGGGTCGATCTCGATCGGCGTGCGCCAGGTGCCATCGGGGGTCGGGGTGACCGGCGCGAGGACGACCGGGCGCACGACGGTGAGGCTGTTCGCGCGGGCCTGGAGCGCCGACTGCCGCGCGACGCGGGCGATCTCGTCGCGCGAGATCTCGCGACTGGCGGCGAATCCCCAGGCGCCGTTGACGAGGGTGCGGATGCCGAACCCCATCGTCTCGTTGTCGACGAGCCCCTGCACGCGCTGCTCGCGGGTGAAGAGGGACTGCGTGCGATTGCGGGTGAAGCGGATGTCGGCGTACGTCGCGCCGGCGCCGCGCGCGGCCTCGAGCGCGAGATGCGCCAGCTCCTTGATGTTGGGGTCGCCCAGGAAGGGAGAGCCGGCGGCGGCGGTGGCCGCGGCGCGGGCGGAGGCGGGAACCGCGGCCAGGCCAGCGAGTGCGGCGGCAGCGGCGGACGTCGTCTTGACGAATTCTCGGCGGGATGACCCCACGCACTACCCTCGCGATTCGTGACCTGCGACGCGCGCCCGGACGAGCGACGCGTCATAAAGTGCATCTTGCGCGAATATAGGAACGTGCGAAATCGCACGCAATAGTGAATCGTGCGCGTCTCATTGAACAGTGCGCGAGAAACGAGGAACGTCGAGGCGGTAGGCGCGTCGGCGCGTCGGGTGGAGCGCGCAGGCATCCGTCGCGCGACGTGTTCATCAGCCCGTCACGCGCGCCCTTCCATCACCATGGCGCACCCGCGAGACTTCACCAGCGCCGCGAGAGAGTCGCGGCACCCAATACCCGAGAATGAGCGAGGCGCACGTGAGAGCGCTGGTGAAGGCGAGTGCTGGTCCCGGGTTCGAGCTGCGTGACGTGCCGACGCCGAAGATCCGCGACGACGAAGTCCTGATTCAGGTCCGCCGCACCGGTGTGTGCGGGACGGACGTCCACATCTACGAGTGGGATGCGTGGGCGCAGGGGCGCTGCCGTCCGCCCTTCACCGTGGGGCACGAGTTCGCCGGCGAGGTCACCGAGGTCGGGCGCCTCGTGACCGACGTGAAGGAGGGCGACCGGGTGACCGCCGAGGGCCACATCGTCTGCGGCCGCTGCCACCTGTGCCGCACGGGCAATGCGCACGTCTGTCCGAACACCCGCATCATCGGCGTGGACCGCGACGGCTGCTTCGCCGACTACATCGCCATGCCGGCGACGAACGTGTGGCACCTGGACGACTCGGTGTCGTACGAGATCGGCGGGATCCACGACCCGATGGGCAACGCCTTCCACACCGCGCTCGCCGGCACGGAGCTGCCGGGCAAGACGGTGCTCGTGACCGGCTGCGGGCCGATCGGCATCTTCGCCGTAGGAATCTGCAAGGCGGCGGGCGCGTCGCGCATCATCGCGAGCGACGTGAACCCGACCCGCCTCGCCCTGGCCCGCACGATGGGCGCGCACGACGCGGTCACCCCGCAGGAGGCCGCGCGTGCCGTGAAGGACGCGACGAACGGCCTGGGCGTGGACGTCGTGCTCGAGATGTCCGGCGTGCCGGCCGCCATCCATCAGGCCTTCGGCCTGGTGCGGGTGGGAGGACGGGTGCAGATGCTCGGCATCCCCGCCAAGGCGATGGAGGTGGACTTCGCGACCGAGATCATCTTCAAGGGGGTCACCGTGTACGGCGTCGTCGGCCGGAAGATGTACGACACGTGGATCCAGATGACCCAGTTCCTGCGTTCGGGACAGTTCGACCCCACGCCCGTGATCACCCACCGCTTCCCGCTCGAGCAGTTCGACGAGGCGATCGCCGCGATCAAGGGCGGCGACGCCGGCAAGGTGGTGTTCGAGGTCTCCTGATCCGCGCCACAGGGCTGGTGCTGGTCCTCGCGCCGCGGGGCTGGTGCTTTCCGAGCAACTGCGATGCGAGCGAATTCGCAGCGAATTCTCGCGACGAGAGCATGACCTGCGGGGGGTCTCCCACGACACAGCCATGCGCAGCATTCATGGAGCCCGATCCGGCGCTGCGAGCGAGGAAGTCGATCCTACGAATTCGCCTCCCATTCGTGGGAATTGCAGTCACCTGAACAGCACCGGTCCCGCGGCGCATCCATCGACCCTGACGACCGCTCTCTCAACCGACAAGCCATGAACACCAACTTCACCGCCGGTCTCGAAGCCAAGCTCCAGCAGCTGCGCGACGACCGCGTGTACAAGCGACTGAACTACCTCGACTCCCCGCAGGGCGCGCGGGTGCAGATGGAAGGACGCGGCGAGGTCGTGATCCTTTCATCGAACAACTACCTCGGCCTGGCCAACGAGCCGGCGGTGGTGGAGGCGGGGATCGAGGGGCTGGAGCGCTTCGGCGCCGGCACGGGAAGCGTCCGCTTCATCTGCGGGACGTTCACCGTGCATCGCGAGCTGGAGGAGGCCTGTGCCCGGTTCGTCGGCACCGAGGCGTCCATGTCGTACGTCTCGGCCTGGAACGCGAACGAGGGGTTCACGGCGACGGTGGTGGAGGAGGGCGACTTCGTGGTGTCGGACGCGCTCAACCACGCGTCGATCATCGACTCGATCCGACTGGCCAAGTCGATCACGAAGTGCCAGACCGCGGTGTACAAGCACGCGGACCTGGATGACCTGCGCGAGAAGCTGGCGGGCGCCCGGGGCTCGAAGCGGCGCATCGTGTGGAGCGACGGCGTGTTCTCCATGGAGGGGTCGATCGCCCCGCTGCCCGACCTCGTGCAGATCTGCCGCGACCACGACGCGGTGCTCGTGATCGACGACTCGCACGCCACCGGCGTCCTCGGCACGACGGGCCGAGGCACGGCCGAGCACTTCGGACTGCTCGGGGAGATCGACGTGATCACCTCGACACTCGGGAAGGCGCTGGGTGGGGCAGCCGGCGGCTTCGTGGCCGGCTCGGCGGCGCTGTGCGACTACCTGACGCAGCGCTCGCGGCCGCAGCTGTTCTCCAACGCGCTGCCACCGACGGTCGCGTCGAGCGCGCTGGCGGCGGTGGAGTTCATCGAGCAGCATCCCGAGCGGGTGCAGGCCCTGCGCGACAACGCGCGGTATTTCCGGGAGCGCATCATCGAGGCGGGCTTCTCGCCGCTGGCGGGTGAGACGCCGATCATCCCGATCATCGTGGGCGAGACGTCGGCGGCGATCCAGATGAGCGACCTGCTGCTCGACGAAGGGGTGTTCGTGACCGGGTTCGGCTTCCCGGTGGTGCCGCAGGGTCAGGCGCGGGTGCGGTGCCAGGTGTCGGCCGCGCACACGCGCGACGACCTGGACTTCGCGGTGCGGGCCTTCATCAAGGTGGGGAAGCAGCTGAAGCTGATCTAGGAGCGGGGGGGGCCGGCCGGCTATTCCAGCTTCCGCACCAGGATCGTGAGGCGGCGCCAGCTGGCGCTCCCGGCATCGCCCACTGCCTGCACGGCCGCGGTGTAGCGCGCGCCGTCGAGCATCCGGGGAACCAGCCACCTGTTGATGTCCGGGGACAGGTGGCCCACGACGTCCCCACCCTGGGCGTGGACCCAGACCTTGGGCTCCTCCACGACCGCCAGCTCGGGAGGCAGGGGCTCCGGGAGCGCCGGCTCGATGCCCGGCGGGTCGGGGACGAGGATCAGCGCATCACCTTCGTGCAGCCGGCGGACGACGGTGGCGCGCTCGGCGAAGATGGTGCCGTACACCGGTGTCTCGAAGCGGGCGGCGTCGGGCAGGACGGACGACACGTGGCACCTCCGGCGCGAGAACGGCGCCCCGCGGAATGCGGAGCACCCCTTCCGGTCAGTGCACCCGGCGTTCCACCGGGGTCCTCGTTCGTGACTCTTGGCCCGTTCACTTCGTCCCAGACCAGAGCCGGGAACCGCGGTCGGTTGCCGGTCACGATCTCACCATTCGAGGTTTCCTGACATATGCGACTCCTCCGAGTCCTGGCGGCTGCCTCCGCCTTCGCCGCACTGCTCACCCAGCCACTGGCGGCGCAGGAAGGGCGACAGTTCAAAGACGCCTGGTTCTGGGGGCTGAAGGGCGGCGGGCTGGTCTACTCGTCCGCCTCTGCGGACAAGGCGGTCGCGCCGATGATCGGCGCCGACTGGGTGATCACACGGACGAAGGGCGGACTCTACGTCTCGTACGACGAGTCGTTCTTCTCGACCCTCGGGTCCTTCACCGATCGCAGTCCGTCGAACCAGAGCTTCGAGCACTTCGTCGACCTGGAGAACCTGCGCCGCGTCAACGTGGCGGGCATGTTCTTCCCGATGCAGTCGCCGACGCTCCACCCGTACTTCGGCCTTGGCGTGACCTTCACCCAGATCGCGTCGGCCTCCATGCAGGGCGGCACGGCCACGTCGTCGCGCCCCGCGGCCGCGCTGGACAGCGTGCAGACCAAGCGCTCGACCTTCTCCCCCCTCGCCATCGGCGGCGTGCAGCTCCGGATGCCCCGCTTCTCGGTGTTCGGCCAGGCCACGGCCGCCCCGCAGACGGACTACTTCCTGCACCGTGGCGGCCACTCGCTGCTCTTCTCGCTCGAGGGCGGCATCCGCTACAACGTCGGCTCGTCGATCGACCGGGCGCGCTGACGCACACCGCATGACGACGAAGGGCCGCGCGGCACACGCCGCGCGGCCCTTCGTGCATCGGTCCCTCGCCGTCAGGGCAGCGCCGCCTGCCGGTCGAGCACCTGGGTCATGACGCGCATCATGTTGCCGCCGAGCATCTTCCGGATGTCGTCGTCCGAATAGCCGCGGTCGATGAGGGCCTGCGCGATGCGCGGCAGCGCCGTGACGTCCTCCATCCCTACCGGCAGCGCGGTGACGCCGTCGAAGTCGCTGCCGATGCCGACGTGGTCCACGCCAGCGACCTTCGCGATGTGGTCGAAGTGGTCGATGAGCACGGCGAAGGGCGTGGGCGGGATGCGCGCCATCAGGGAGTCCCGCATCGCGCCAAGGCGGGTGCGCGCCGCGGCGGAATCGGTACCGGCGGGCAGTGCGCGGCGCTCGCGGGCGATCGCCCGGTCCACTTCCTCGGCGCGGGCGCGGAACGCCGGATCGAGAAAGCGCGAGTAGAAGTTCACGTTCACCACGCCGCCGTTCTTCGCGATGGCGCGAAGCTGGGCGTCGCTCAGGTTGCGCGGCACGTCGTTGATGGCGCGGGCGCTGGAGTGCGAGGCGATGACCGGAACGGTGGTGACGGCGAGCGCGTCGAAGAAGGTGCTGTCGGACACGTGGGACAGGTCCACGAGCATGCCCAGCCGGTTCATCTCCTGGATGACGTCGCGCCCGAAGGGGGTGAGGCCGCCCTTGCGCGTGCCGCCCGCGCCGATGGACGATCCGGCCCAGCTGTTCCCGTTGTTCCAGGTGAGCGTCATGTAGCGCACGCCGCGCGCGTACAGATCGCGCAGGCCCTCCACCGAGCCTTCGATGGCATGGCCGCCTTCGAGGCCGATGAAGATGGCCACCTTGCCCTCCCGCTTCGCCGCGCGGACGTCCGCCGCGGTGGTCGCGAACCGCAGCTGGCCCGGATGCTTCGCGGTGAACTCGCGGATGGCCTCCACGTAGCGCACCGCGCGGGCGAACGAATCGCCGCGCCGGCGTGCGTACGGCGCGTCGACCCACGCCGAGAGGAACTCGGCCGTCATCCCGGATTCCATGAGACGGGGCAGGTCGGTGTTGCCCTCGCCCCGGCCGAAGCCCGCCGGATGCCGCACGCTCGCGTCGTACGCGTCGTCGAGCATCCTGGTGGGCATGTCGTTGTGCGTGTCGATCACGAACGCGTCACGATACAGGCGCGCGGCGTGCGCGCTCACGACTGGAATTCCCATCACGTCGGGAGTGGGTGTCGTTCGCGGGCCGGCGCAGGCGCCCGCGAGGAGAAGGGTTGCGAGCACGGAGCGGCGCGTCACGGAGACCATGTCCTCTGTTGAAAGTGCTTCGGTGTCGCGGACACGAACGGGTCGTCGCGCACAAGGTAACGCAGCGGCCAGTCGGCGGCCCGCGTGATCCCGATGCGCGGCGTGACGATCACCTGGTCGTCGGCCACGGGCTCGCCGGCGCGGATCATGAGGGGCGGCGTGCGCAGCGACCGGCCGCTCATCTCGCCCACGATGCCCATGGCCAGGCAGAGCTTGCCGGGCCCGTTGGTGAGGTCGCGCTCGCGCTTCGCCTTCGGCCGGCGGGCGTGCATGAGCGGCAGTCCATCCGTGGGATGCACGGCGCGCACGAGCACGGCGGAGCCGTGGCCCCGCTCGCGCGTGACGGCGTTGAAGCACCAGTACATCCCGTAGATGAAGTAGACGTACGAGATGCCCGGGGGGCCGAACAGGTCCTTCGTGCGGCGTGTGAGGCCGGCCACGGCATGGCAGGCGTCGTCGTGGTCGCCGAGGTACGCCTCGGTCTCCACGATGCGGCCGCGCGTGACCCCCTCGGGCGTCGTGCATTCCAGCACGGCACCGAGGAGCTCGCGCGCCACCAGCTCCGTCGGCCGGTCGTAGAACGACGGCGCGAGGGGAGCCCCCAAACGAGAACGCCGCGCACTGGGCGCGGCGTCTCGTTTCGTCATGCGTCGCTTCGGGCGGTCTTCTTCGCCCGAGGCACCTTCTTCGCAGCCGGGGACTTCTTCGCGGCGGGAGCCTTCTTCGCCGCGGAGGTCTTCTTCGCCGCGGCCACCCTGGCCGGCGGCGCCGACTTGGCCGGCGCAGCCTTCTTCGCGGCGGTCTTGCGTCCACCGCCTCGCGCGGTGTCCGCTTCAGCGGCCGGCGCGGAGACTCGCGGTGCGGGGGCCGGCTCGGGCGCTGCCGCTGCCG
>JAQBPZ010000186.1 GCA_028287225.1 Gemmatimonadota bacterium | reverse complement strand
GGCCTAACCGAAGTTAGGCGGCAAGAGCGAAGTTGTTGTTCGCAGTTGGAGTTTTTCCGAGTGTTTAACGAGGTGCCCGAAGACCTCGGCACGCGCCCACAGCTTCACCAGTCCCGTCGAAGCCAGTCGCCCCCTTACAAGTCGAAATCTAACGGGCGGGTTACGTATGTCAACTGGGATTAGGGATTAGGGATTAGGAACTGCGCGCGCCGCTCGAGCTGTCGACCCGCGTGTCGGCTCCTGGCGTCACGGCGGCCGTCATCCCGCAGGAGGAAGCGCCGCGACCGAGTGTCGGGATCCGCTGTCCCTGCCGTGAGGCCGGCCCGTCCGCTCGGAAGGAAGATCCCGACTCGACGCGCTGCGCGCTCGTGGGATGAGAGCTGCTCGGGATACGTCCCCGCGCAGTTCCCAATCCCTGATCCCTAATTCCTAATTCCTAATCCCTAGTCCGAAACCCCTAACCCGCTGTCCGACCTTTCGTTGCGGGCTTCGCCCTCACGCAGTTTCTCCCGTCGTGCTTCGCGATGTACAGGGCCTTGTCGGCGGACGGAAACAGCTGGTCCCGGACCTTCACCGTCTCGGGATACGACGCCACGCCGAACGACGCCGTCACGGCGATCTCGGCCCCCGCGTGCCGCATCGGCGTCGCCGCGATCCGGGCCCGCAGACGCTCGGCGACCTCCACCGCACGCGCGCTCTCCGTGTGCCCCATCAGCATCGCGATCTCCTCGCCCCCGTAGCGCACGCAGATGTCCACGTTCCGGATCCCCTCCTGGAGGATGATCGCCACCTGCTTCAGCACGGCGTCGCCGGCCTCGTGGCCGAAGCTGTCGTTCACGCGCTTGAAGTGGTCGATGTCCACCAGCACGAGCGACACGGGCAGCTCGTGGCGATCGGCCTCGGCAAGCATGCGCTGAAGCTGCTCGCCGAAGTGCAGGCGGTTCCAGAGCCCCGTGAGCGGATCGGTGCGCGCGCGCTTGTCCACCTCCGCGTACGACCACGCGAGCTCCAGCGAGCCGGCCACCACCGCGCCAAGCACCGTCAGGGGACGCGTCTCCTCCTGGGTGAAGGTCCCCTCCTCTTCCGCCTCGAGCACCAGGGCACCCAAGGTGCGGCCGTCCTTCGCGATCGGGATGATCGCCACCGAGCCCGGCTCGCGGATCACCCGTGCCGCCCCGTAGAGGGCCTGTCCCGAGGCGGCCCCGCGGGCATCCTCGAGCACGTGCAGCAGGCCGGTCCGGCACGCCTCGGCCACCACGCTGGTACCCTCCAGCGCGGTCAGCTCCCGCAGGCCGGTGCCCTCGGTGGCGTACTGGAGCTCGCCCGTCTCCGACTCGCTGTCCCAGCGCACCAGCACCGCGCCTCGGGCGCTGGAGACGTCGAGCGCGGTCTCGCACAGCGCCCGGCCCAGCCCCACGCCGGTCTGGTCGCCCTGGAGCCGCTGCACGGCGTCGAGCAGCGCCTTGCTCTGCCGCATGTGCCGCTGGTAGCGCCGGCGATAGTCGATCAGCTCCACGTAGCTCGCCAGCTGCGTCGCCAGGCGGGGCAGCCATTCGCGGAGCGCCGGCCGCTCCAGGCCGAGCCCCTCCCGGTGGGTGAGCGAGAGCACGCCGATGAGCTGCCCCCGGCGCCGCACGCAGGCCGCGCCAACGTGGACCACCTCGTCCACCCCGACGGTCTGCACCACCCCCGTCTCGGCCGACCACTGCACCAGCGGGCCCCACTGGACCACGTCGAAATGCGCCGGGCGGGGCGTGGCCGTGGACCAGGCGGAGGGCGCGAGCGCGTCCTTCTCCGCGTTCCAGCGCCAGAAGATGGCCTCCTCGGCAGCGCCCACGTCGCGGAAGTCCGCCAGCAGCTGCGACATGAGCGCCCGGTCCTCCACCTGGGCGTCCTCGTCGAACTTCACGCGGTTGTCGCGGCGGAGGGCCTCCAGGCCCACCTGCTCCTCGGCCGGCATCGCCGGCTCCACGTCGAACCGCGCGAGCTGCGCGCGGGCCGCCACCAGCTCGCGATCGGCGCGCCGCAGCCGGAGCGCGGCACTGCCGGCGGCGGCCAGAGCGACGACGGCGAGAAGGACGGCCGCGGCGAGCAGCATGGTCGGGGTTGGACCGGGGTTGGACCGGGATCGGGGTCGAGTCGACCCCGGCTCCTGCGAGCTATCAATCTAGCTGTGGAGGATTCGCGCCGCCGCCATCGCCGCGCCGAAGCCGTTGTCGATGTTGACCACCGTGACCCCGGCCGCGCAACTGTTGAGCATCGTGAGCAGCGGAGCGATCCCCTGGAAGGCGGCGCCGTAGCCGACGCTCGTCGGCACCGCGATGACCGGCACCCGCGCCAGTCCGCCCACCACCGACGCCAGCGCCCCATCCATGCCGGCCACCACGATGATCACGCCGGCCTCGTCGAGCATCTCTCGCCGGGCGAGGAGCCGGTGGAGGCCGGCGACGCCGACATCGGTGAGCCGGTCCGTCGCGCAGCCCATGGCATCCGCGGTCACCGCGGCCTCCTCCGCCACCGGCAGGTCGCTGGTGCCGGCGGTCACGACCAGCAGCCGCGCGCGGGCCGCAGCGATCGGCGTGGACGGGCGCAGGTGCGCCGTGCGGGCCACGGCGTTGTGCTCCACGCCGGGCAGCTCGGCCGCGAGCGCTGCGGCGGCGTCCTCCGCGATGCGCGTGACCAGCACGCCGTCGCCCCGGTCGGCGATGCGGCAGGCGATGCCGACGATCTGGGCCGGCGTCTTCCCCGCCCCGTACACGACCTCGGGAAACCCCTGCCGGAGCGCGCGATGGTGGTCGATGGTGGCGTAGCCGAGCGACTCGCTCGGGTCCAGCGCGAGGGTGGCGAGTGCGCGGTCCACGTCCAGCGATCCGTCGGCTACCTGGGCGAGGAGGTCGCGGACCCGCTCACGCCTCATGCGGCAGCCTTGGGATCGCTCGCGTCGTCCGCGTCGAGCTCCCCGCCGGCGTCGCCCAGGTCGCGGTACTTCTCCGCGTTCGCGAGGTAGTCGGCGAAGATGCCCTCCACCTCGCCGAACGACGTGACGGCGTAGAGGCGCTTCCGCAGGTCGGCGCTGCCGTGGAGCCCCCTGGAGTACCAGCCGAGGTGCTTCCGGAACTCGATGGCCGCGCCGCGGGGATCGGTCTCGTAGGCCATCACGAGCCGCGCATGGTCCAGCGCGACGGCGAAACGCTCCTCCACCGGGGGCGCCGGCCGCTTGGGGCGCCCCGCCAGGAGGTCCTTCACCTGGTTGAAGATCCACGGCTGCCCGTAGGAGCCGCGGGCGATCATGATGCCCGCGCAGCGCGTCTGCTCGTGCATGCGGATCGCGTCCTCGGCGGTCTTGATGTCGCCGTTGCCGAGCACCGGGATGTCCAGCGCCTCCACGACGGCCGCGATCTCCTCCCAGCGGGCGCTGCCCGAATACATCTGGGTGCGCGTGCGCGGGTGCAGGGCCAGCACCCGGGCGCCGGCGTCCTGGCACCGGAGGGCGATCGTGACCGGGTCGCGCATCTCCTCATTCCAGCCACTGCGGATCTTGCAGGTCACCGGCAGCGTGGTGGCGGCGGAGACCGCGCGGATGACGCGCTCCACGAGGTCGAGGTCGCGCAGGCACCCGGAGCCGCCGTTGCGGCGCACGACTTTCTTCACGGGGCAGCCGAAGTTGATGTCGATGAACTCGGGCTGGAAGACGTCGGAGACGAAGCGCGCGGCGTCGGCCATCGCGTCCGGCTCGGCGCCGAAGATCTGGACCCCGATGGGCCGCTCGCCCGGGCCGAAGGCGAGCTTGTGCAGCGTCGCCTCGTTCTCGCGCCGGATCCCCTCGGCGGAGAGAAATTCCGTGACGACGACGTCGGCGCCATGCTCGTGGCAGAGCTGGCGGAAGGGCGACTCCGAGACGCCGGCCATGGGGGCCAGGTAGAGCGGAGTCGCCGCGTCCACGGCAAAGGGAAAGCGCATGCCTGAAGTTATCGAAGCGTGGAAGTCGAAGCAACGCCGGCGCTTGCCGGGCGTTTGACAGGGGCACGCGCCGCCGGGTAGTTTCGTTGGTTCGACAGGAAGCGACGCCGCCGACCGCGGCCCACGGCACTGCCCAGCATCGGATCCAGCGAGATGGAACTGCGCGAGTTCTTCAGCGAAGACGCAATCAGGCTCGAGCTCGAGGGGGAGACGAAGGACGATGTGCTCAAGGAGCTCATCTCCCTGCTCGCGCTCGACGACAAGTCCGAGGGCATGCTGTACAAGATGCTCAAGCGGCGAGAGAATCTGGGGTCCACCGGGATCGGCCGCGGCATCGCGATCCCGCACTGCCGCTCCCTCGTGGTCAACAAGCTGCGCGTCGCCTTCGGGCGGAAGACGAGCGGCCTGGACTTCAAGGCGATCGACGAGAAGCCGGTGCACTTCTTCTTCCTCATCGTCGCGCCGCCGCTGGAAGTCTCCAACCAGTACCTGCCGGTGCTCGGCAAGATCGCGCAGTTCTCCAAGGAGCCGGACGTGCCGCAGCGGCTGCTGGACCTGACGCAGCCGGCGCAGTTCCTTCAGCTGCTCAAGGAAAAGGGCGTCTGATCCGAGTCGCGACGCGCGCGAAGGGCCCCGGAACGTCGTTCCGGGGCCCTTCGTCCATCGAGCCATCGTTCCGCAACGCGGTGCGGCGCTGCCGCGCGGCCATCAGGCCGACGGCGTCTCGCAGTCGAGGCATGTCCGCGCCGTCGACGATTCCGGCGGCACGGGGGCCTGCGTCACGTCACCGGTGGGGCCGGCGTGCATGGTCGTCCGGCTATTCCCACTCGATGGTCGCCGGCGGCTTGGAGCTGACGTCGTAGACGACCCGGTTCACTCCGTCCACCTCGCGGATGATCCGGTTGGAGATGTGCGCCATGACGTCGGGCGGAAAGGGGAACCAGTCCGCCGTCATGCCGTCGGTGCTCGTGACCGCGCGCAGGGCCACGACATTGTCGTAGGTGCGCTCGTCGCCCATCACGCCGACGCTGCGCACGGGCAGCAGCACCGCGAACGCCTGCCAGATCTCGTCGTAGAGGCCCGCTGCGCGAATCTCCTCCAGGTAGATCGCGTCGGCCTGCCGGAGCACGGCGAGCGCCGGCTCGGCGACGGGGCCGAGCACGCGGATGGCGAGCCCCGGACCGGGGAACGGGTGCCGGCCCACCATCTCCTCCGGCAGCCCGAGCTCGCGGCCCACGTTGCGCACCTCGTCCTTGAACAGCTCGCGTAGCGGCTCGATCAGCGCGAACTGCATGTCCGGCTTGAGCCCGCCCACGTTGTGGTGCGTCTTGATCGTCACGGACGGTCCACCGCTCGGCGAGCTGCTCTCGATGACGTCGGGGTAGAGCGTGCCCTGCACCAGGAACTTCGCGTGCGTGCCGGCCACCGCGGTCGCTTCCTCGAACACGTCGATGAAGGTGTGGCCGATGGCGCGCCGCTTGGCCTCCGGCTCGTCGATGCCCGCGAGGGCGGCGAGGAACCGTGCCGATGCATCCACGGTGACGAGCTTCATGCCGAGGTGGGCTGCCATGGTGCGCTCCACCTGCTCGCGCTCGTGCAGGCGCAGGAGGCCCGTGTCCACGAACACGCAGGTGAGCTGGTCGCCGATGGCGCGGTGCACGAGCGCCGCCGCCACCGAGCTGTCCACGCCGCCGGAGAGGCCGCAGATGACCTGTGCGTTGCCGACGGTGGCGCGGATCTTCGCCACCTCCTCGTCGATGAACGCGCCCGGCGTCCAGGTGGGCGTGGCGTGGCAGACGCCGAAGAGGAAGTTGGCGAGGATCTCGCCGCCTCGTGGGGTGTGGGCCACCTCGGGGTGGAACTGCACGCCGAACAGCGGCCGCGTCTCGTGCTCGAACGCGGCGACCGGATTTCCCTCGCTCGACGCGGTGACCCGGAAGCCGGCCGGCGCCTGCTCGATGTGGTCGCCATGGCTCATCCACACGGTGGCGCCTTCGTCCGCCGAGAACCCGCCGAACAGGGCGCTGGGGCCGGCCGGCGTGATCTGCGCGCGGCCGTACTCCCGCCGGCCACCCCGCGTGACATTCGCGCCGTGCAGGTGCGCGATGAGCTGCATGCCGTAGCACACGCCGAGCACCGGCGCGATCTCCAGCGCCGCGGGGTCGATGCGGGGCGCTCCCTCGGCGTAGACGGAGTTGGGACCGCCGCTGAGGATGATGCCCGTGGGGTTGAACTCGCGGATCCACTCGGCGCTGCGCGTCGGCGGATGGATCTCCGAATACACGCGCGCCTCGCGGACCCGGCGCGCGATGAGCTGGGTGAACTGGGAGCCGTAGTCGATGATCAGGATGCGACTCGGTACGGTCATGTGGTCCAGTGCGCCGGGTCCAGGCTGATGAATTCCACTGTCTTGTCGTTCAGGTCGATGATCGCCGCCTTCGGGGTGCCGTACAGCCAGCCGCAGGCCTCGCCCGGGTTCACGATCAGGGTATCGCCGCGATGCTTCATCTCCTGCTGGTGCGTGCATCCGTGCACCACGATGCTGTGGCCCTCGATGCTGCGCGGCTGCACTTCGCCGATGTCGTGCACCACGAGGATGCGCTGTCCGCCCACCTCGAAGCTGTGCGGGCTCTCGAAGAGCTCCGCGCCGAAACCGGCGCTGGCCTTCGCGAGCAGTCCCTGCGTGTCGCCGTCGTTCTTCCCGAACACGCCCGCGAGCGACATGCTCGCCTCCTCGATCGGACGCAGCGAGAAGGGCGCGCAATAGTCGCCGGCGTGAATCAGCATGCTCACCCCCGCCGCCTGCATCTGCTTCACGATCTCGGCGATCGCCGGCAGCCGGTCGTGGCTGTCCGCCATGAGTCCCACTCGCATCAGCCCTGTCTCCACTCGGGTTCGTCCAGCTCCAGGCGCACGAGATCCTCGTAGCGCTCGCGCGCCGTCACGATCGCGAACTGGTCGCCGTCCACCATGACCTCCACCCCGCGCGGTCTGGTGTTGTAGTTGGACGCCATCACGTAGCCGTAGGCGCCCACGTCGTAGACCGCCAGCAGGTCGCCCGCCTGCGCGTCGTCCATCGCGCGGTCGAGCGCGAGGAAGTCACCGCTCTCGCACACCGGGCCCACCACGTCGGCCATCATCTGGCCGCCACGCGGCGTCACGGCCTCGATCCGGTGATACGCGTCGTAGTGCGAGGGGCGGAGCAGCTCCGTCATCCCCGCGTCGGTGACCAGGAAGTCGCGGCCCCCGCTGTGCTTCCGGTACAGCACCCGCGTGAGGAGCATGCCGGCGTTGCCGACGATGAAGCGGCCCGGCTCCATGATCAGCGTGAGGCCGGTGGGCGCGACACGGCTCACGAGCGCCCTGGCGAAGCGCTCGACGTCCGGCGACTGTTCCGCCTCGTACGCCACGCCCAGGCCACCGCCGATGTCCAGGTACCGGATGGTGTCGATCCCCTCGGCACGCAGCTGCTCCAGCAGCCCCACGAGCCGCTCCGTCCCGTCGAGGTACGGGTCGAGCCGGAAGAGCTGCGACCCGATGTGCATGTCCAGCCCCACCAGGCGCGTGTGCGGGAGCTCGGCCGTGAGGCGCGCGACGGCGAGCACGTCGTCGAACGGGATGCCGAACTTCGCTCCCTTCTCACCGGTCTTGATGTAGCGGTGGGAGCTGTGGACGGTGACCTCGGGATTCACGCGCAGCCCCACGGGCGCGGTCACCCCGAGCTCGCCGGCGATCCGGTCCAGCAGCCGCACCTCGGCCTCGGACTCGGCGTTCACCAGGAGCACGCCGGCCGTGAGGGCGCTGCGGATCTCGTCGGCGGACTTGCCCACGCCGCCGAAGATGATGTCGCTCCCGGCGAAGCCGGCGCGGAGCGCGCGGAACAGCTCCCCCCCGGAGACGACGTCGACGCCGGCGCCCTGCTCGCGGAGCACGCGCAGGATGCCGGCGTTGGAGTTGGCCTTCAGCGTGTAGTGCACGCGATGCGGGAGCACCGAGAGGGCCCCGTCCAGGTGCGCGTAGCGGTCCCGCACCATCGCGCTGCTGTAGACGTATGCGGGAGTGCCCACCTCGCGGGCGAGCACCTCGATGCCGACGCCCTCGCAGTTGAGGACGCCGTCGATCCGCGTGAAGCCGGAGGTCAGTAGGCCTTCGCCCACAACGCCTCGACCGTGGACGCCATCCCGCACTTCAGGCACGTGGTGGGCGCCTCCGCGGAGCGGAACTCCTCGTCCGGCAGGCAGCGGATCGTCGCCTTGGTCTCCTCCTTGATCTGCGACTCGCACGACGCCATGCCGCACCAGCCGGCGTACACGAACCCGCCGGGGCCGTCCATGATCTCCCTGAAGCGGTCGTACGAGATGCGCTCGCGCGTGCTGTTCGCCTCACGGCGGTCGAGCGCGGCGGCGAGCATGTCGCGCTGCATCGCCGACAGCGTCTCCGCCACGTCCTCGCCGAGCGTGTCCAGCGACACCGGACGCTTCTCCTTCGTGTCGCGGCGCACGAGCACGCCCTGGTTGGCGGCGATGTCGCGCGGGCCGATCTCGAGCCGCAGGGGAATGCCGCGCAGCTCCCACTCGTAGTACTTGGCGCCGGGCTTCATGCCGTCGCGCGCGTCGATGTGCACGCGGATGCGCGCCGACGCGCGGCGATCCCAGTCGCCCAGCGACTTCGCGATGCGGTTGGCCGCCTCGAGCACCTCGCCACGCTCCTCGTCCTTGCGGTAGATCGGGACGATCACCAGCTCGATGGGCGCGAGGAGCGGCGGCACGCGCAGCCCGATATCGTCGCCGTGCGTCATCACCAGCCCGCCCACCATGCGCGTGGACACGCCCCAGCTCGTGTTCCAGGCGTACTCCGTGGTCCCCTGCTCGGACTGGAACTTGAGGTCGAAGGCCTTCGAGAAGTTCTGCCCGAGGTTGTGCGAGGTGCCCGCCTGGAGCGCCTTGTTGTCCTGCATCATCGCCTCGCACGAGTAGGTGCGCAGCGCCCCGGCGAACTTCTCCGACTCGGTCTTCTGGCCGGTGATCACCGGCATCGCGATCCAGCCTTCCATGAAGTCGCGGTACACGCCGAGCATCCTGCGCGCCTCCTCCTCCGCCTCGTCGTGCGTGACGTGCGCGGTGTGCCCCTCCTGCCACAGGAACTCGGTGGTGCGGAGGAAGAGGCGCGTGCGCATCTCCCATCGGACCACGTTCGCCCACTGGTTGATCAGGATGGGGAGGTCGCGATAGCTCTGCACCCACTTGGCGAACATCGTGTAGATGATCGTCTCGGAGGTGGGGCGGATGATCAGCGGCTCGTCGAGCTTCTTGCCGCCCGCATGCGTGACCACCGCCGCCTCGGGCGCGAAGCCCTCGACGTGCTCCGCTTCCTTGTGCAGGAACGACTCGGGGATCAACAGCGGGAAGTAGGCGTTCTGGTGGCCCGTCGCCTTGAACATGTCATCCAGCTGGCGCTGCATGCGCTCCCAGATGCCGTAGCCGTTCGGCCGGATCACCATGCAGCCCTTCACGGGCGAGTAGTCCGCCAGCTCGCTGCGCAGGACGACTTCGTTGTACCAGGCGCTGAAATCCGCCGCGCGCGTCGTGAGCTTCTTGTCGTCAGCCATTGCGTCCGTCGTTGCCGTCGTTCGAGAGATCCACGAATTCCCGGGCGCCGCTTGCCTGCGCCGCCTTCCTCTGCTTGCTCATGCTCTGCGTTCGCAGCGCATACTCCACCGACTCCCCCGCCCCGCGTCGCCGCGCCGCTTCGGCCATCACCTGCTCCAGCGGCACCGATTCGGCCGCCCCGAGCCAGACGTCCGCCGCCGTGGACTCGGGCTTCATCAACCCACGCGACCGCAGCAGCTCGCCCAGCACCACGTCGCCCATGCCGAAGCCCAGCGCGGGCATGTCGGCGCCGCCGAGGGACTTGAGCAGGTTGTCGTACCGCCCGCCGCCGCAGATCGCGCGGAACTCGCCGGACCGGTCGAACAGCTCGAAGACGATGCCGGTGTAGTACGCCAGCCCGCGCACGATGGAGAGATCCAGCTGAAGCCAGCGCGCATCGCCGCCGAGCAGCGCCGGCACGTACCGGAGAAACCGCGCGAACTCCTCCACCTGCTCCGCCGCCGACGATGCGCCGATCCGCGCCTGTACCTCGTCGAAGGTGACGCTCGCGATGGTGATGATCCGCTCGATCGCCTGCGCCGGCACGCCGAGGGCCGCGAGCTTCTCGCCGGACACCTGCGCCGGCGTGCGCTCGAGCTTGTCGATCACGCCGTACACGCCACCGATCGCCTCCTCGGCCACACCCAGGCTCCGCAGGAAGGCATGCAGGATCCGCCGGTCGGACACCCGCACCACCACGTCGCTCGACTCCAGCCCGAACGCGCGCATCATGTCCACGGCGCACGCCACCAGCTCGGCATCGGCCGCGATGTCCGACGTGCCGAACAGGTCCACGTTGAGCTGGTAGTGCTCGCGCAGCCGTCCCTTCTGCTGGCGCTCGTACCGGAAGAGCTGCGGCATGGAGAACCAGCGCACCGGCTTGCGGAGCGCGTTGGCCCGCGCCGCCACCATGCGCGCCACCGTCGGCGTCATCTCGGGGCGGAGCGCGACCTCGCGCCCGCCCTTGTCCACGAAGTTGTACAGCTGGCCCACGATCTCGTCGCCACTCTTCTTCGTGTACAGGTCGAGCGGCTCCAGCGGCGGCCCGTCGTACTCCACGAACGCATACCGGCGCGCCACCTCACGCCAGATTCGCATGATGTGCGCGCGCTCGGCGAGCTCCTGCGGATAGAAGTCCCGGAAGCCGGGCAGGGCGCCTTTGAACATCGATGTAACTTAGTCCTGAAGCGGAGACAGCTGCAACCGCGACATCGCATCGCCCACGGTGTGAAAGGACCCGGTCACGAGCACGGTGTCGCCCGACTGCTCCGCGCGCCCGAGCGCCAGGCCGAAGTCTGGCTCGCTCACCGCGCGGTACCCCTGTCGCGAGGCATACGCCGCCGCCTCGGCGAGATCCCAGCGACGGTTCGAGGGCGCGGTCGGCGCGTTGGTGAGCACGAAGCCGGCGGCGATGCCGGAGAGCGCGTCCAGCATCGCACGCCAGTCCTTGTCGGCCAGCACGCAGAGCAGCACGGTGACCCGCTCGCCGCCGGCGACGCTGCCGATGCTCGCTGCCAGGGTGCGCGCGCCGTCGGGATTGTGGGCGACGTCGAAGATCCACCGCCCGGCGCGCTGGAACCGGCCGGGCAGCCGCACCGCGTGCGCGGCCGCCGCCGCCTCGGCCAGCGTGGAGGCGAACGGCGGCCCGGCGGCGTCCAGCAGGGCGAGCGTGAAGGCGAAGTTCGCCGCCTGGTGCTGCCCGATCAGGGGCGTTTCCACCACCCGCTCGTCGCCCAGGGCCCGGAGCCGGAAGCGGGTGCCGCGCCCCGTGAGCGTCACCTCCGCGGCCGAGGTCTCCTCGGCCACCATCACGATGCGCGACGCGCCCGCCGCCCGCGCCCCGTCGGCGAGCCAGCGCCTCACCTCCGGCGCCGGCTCGCCGATGACCGCCGGCACGCCGCGCTTGAAGATGCCCGCCTTCTCGCCGGCGATCTGCTCGAGGGTGTCGCCGAGGTACTCCATGTGGTCGAAGCCGATGGAGGTCACCCCCGCGGCCACCGGGTGCACCACGTTCGTGGAGTCGAGCCGGCCGCCCAGCCCCGTTTCCACGAGGGCGACGTCCACCCCGGCGTGATCGAAGTGCGCGAAGGCCATCGCGGTCGTCGCCTCGAAGAACGACGCGCCGAGGCGCTCCACGTCGGCCGTGTGGCGTCCGATGAACTCCACGACCTCGTCGGGCGAGATCGCGCGTCCGTCCACGACGATGCGCTCGCGGAAGTCGACCAGGTGTGGAGACGTATACCGACCCACCCGCAGCCCGCGGGCGCGGAGCAGCGCGTCGGCGGTGGCGACGGCGCTGCCCTTTCCGTTGGTGCCGGCGATGTGGATGACCGGGTACCGCTCCTGCGGATCTCCCAGCTCGGCGAGGAAGGCCTGCGTGCGCTCCAGTCCGAACCGGAAGGCCCCCGTGGTCCGCGCGAAGAGGTAGTCGAGCGCCTCGACGTACGTCGTCAGGGCGACGTCCGTCGCGTGACGCGCCTCACGGCGACGTCCGGGGGATGACGCGCCTCACGGCGACGTCCAGCCCGACGCGCTGGGGCGACCGCTCATGTGGCGCAGCAGCTGGCCGACGGTGTGCTTCAGCTCGCGCCGGTCCACGACCTGGTCCAGCATGCCGTGGTCGAGCAGGAACTCCGCCGTCTGGAAGCCCTCCGGGAGGTCCTGGCCGAGGGTCTGCTTGATCACGCGCGGGCCGGCGAAGCCGATGACCGCGCCCGGCTCCGCGAGGATCGCGTCGCCCAGCATGGCGTAGCTCGCGCCCACGCC
>JAQBPZ010000171.1 GCA_028287225.1 Gemmatimonadota bacterium | reverse complement strand
CCGAAGTAGGTGCCGAGCGGGAAGCAGCCGCTCGCGAGCGCCTCGAGGAACACGAGGGGACCCGCTTCCTTCACGATGGACGGGAAGATGACCGCGACGCAGCAGGGGAACAGGTGCTGCAGCTCGTGGTGCGTGAGGTACCCGGTGAAGATCACGCGGTCGGCGCGCACGTGCTCCTTCGCGAGCGCGAAGTAGTGGTCCAGCTCCCCGCGCTCCTCGAGCTCCTGGAAGAACCACTTCACCTTGCCGAGTGCCTGCAAGCCGCCGGCCCCGTCGGGGTCGCCCTCGAGCAGGCGGCCGCAGGCGACGATGCGCTCGACGAGCGCGCGGTCGCCATGCTCGAGCCCCCAGAGGAATGCCTCCATGGGCTCGCGCAACGGGCCGTGGCCCACGACGATGAAGCGGATGCCGGGATCCTCGGCGAGCAGGAGGGGGAGCGCGGCGAGCCCCGACTGGATGCCCTTGGCCGAGATGAGCCGGCCGACGAAGAGCATGACGGCGTCGTGCTCCCAGTCCACCTGCTGCAGCTTCTCCTCCACGTCCTCGTCGGGGGCCTTCGTCTCGTACTTCACCCCGGAGAGCACGGCGCGCAGCGAGTCGGCGTCGCGCGCCTGCTGCATCGACTCGACCATGGCGGTCAGCTGGCCCGGCTTCCGGCCACGCGGCAGCTTCGCGAGCTCCACGAACAGCCGTCCCATCTTCTCGCGCCGCCGCTCCCGCGGCACCGGCTCGAACTGCGCGGTGTGCACGCCGAGGGGGAGGGTGCTGAACTTCGCCGCCATGCCGGGGACGTCGGGAAGCATCGTCTCGATGCGGGTGCGCATCTCCTCGCCGTGCACGAAGAGGTGGCCGGCGTCGGTGAACGCGCTCGTCGCCATCGCCTTGAGGCGGGGATCGGGCTTCACGGCGTATTCGAGCCCGCTGCCGTGCTCCATGATGGCATAGGGCACCCCCGTGGCGTGGCTCACCCGCTGCGCGACGACCGACATCAGCACCGCGTGGTTCACCTCCATGGCGGTGACGCCGTACGTCGTCACCACGTGCTGGAGCACCGCGGTGTTGCGCGCGACGTACTGCTCGATCTCCTCGTCGGAGAGGTTCACCATGGGCACGACGTTGGAGTACTCGTCGTACTTGTCCCACACGTAGACGGGCAGCGTGTCGCCGAGCTGCGGCTTGTGCATGATGCACCGGCCGCGGTAGGGGACGTCGCGCTTGACCATCTGGTCCACGGTTCCGTCCAGGTTGTACCGATAGGCCTCGGCGATGCAGTCGTAGCGCTCGGGATACGGTTCCTGGCAGACGAGCTGGACCGTATGCCCTTCCATGCAGAGCGACTCGACGACGCAGCGAGTCCACAGGTTGCTGCCGGAGCCTTCGAGCAGGTAGCCGTGGATGATGCAGATCATTGTGGCGTTCCGTGGGGGTGTGACCTGCCGATCGGCGGGTCGAATGCAAGAAGTCGGCGAGGAGGGGCCGGGCGGCGCGCGCTTCGCGCGACGCCTTGGCGGGCGGGCGGCTACGCCGCCCTTGACGGCACTGCTCGAGGGTTTCCCGCCAAGCGAGCATCGCGAGCGCCCGGCAGTATTACAGCTCCGCCACCCTCGCCTGCCGGAGCCGGTGTCCGCGCGGCCTCGTGAGGTCGTCCGACCGGTGGATGCTGCCGATGGCGCTGATGCGCGACTGGATCTCCTGCTTCGTCATCGTGGGCTCGGCGGCGTAGCCGGGATGGTCCTTCCAGATCAGGCGCGCCAGGGCGATCGGGTCGCCGTCGGGCAGGCCGCCGATCCAGTCCATGAGGAAGGTGGAGATGTCGCTCTCCTCGCGCGCGCGGGCGGCGATCGTCGAGTGATCGAGCTCCGACGGGGCGGGCGAGAAGGAGACGTCATAGCCCAGGCCGAGCACCTTCTGGAACACCCACGCGGTGCGCTGGATGTGGAAGTCCGAGGTGACGACGCGGATGGAGTGCCAGTCGTTCGGCTCGAGGTAGCGCCGCAGCACGAAGTACGCGTTGCCGATGGTGTCGCGCGACTCTTCCTCCACGAGCATCGCGCGGCGCGGCAGGCCGAGCGACACGGCGTAGTCGGCCATCGCGGCCCCTTCGGTGCAGAGCGGGGCGGAGTCGGTCATGAGGCTGCAGCGCCCGCTGAAGATGATGCGCGGCGCGACCTCCCACGCATACAGCTCGGCGGCACGCTCGACGCGCTGCTTCGCCAGCATCGGCAGCGACCCGTCGGGATCGGTGCCGCGACCGAGGACGACGAGGGCGTCGGAGCGGTAGTTGGGCATGAAGGGAAATTAGCGGGAGAGTCATCCAACGCCGTTGAGGCGCCCTAGCGCCGATCCTTCCCCCGGTCGCTCACCATGATCGTCAGGACCATGTACAGCCCGAGACCGCCGGCGATGATGAAGCCGAGGTAGCCGAGCCCGCGCCAGTAGGGGAGGAGCTGGGCGCTGGCGATCAGCAGGCCGGCGAGCACGAGGCCGGAGAAGATGCGGTTGGCCACCTTCTGCAGCGCGACGATCAGCGACGGCAACTGCGGGACCTCGAGCTTCGTGGAGAGGTCGTTGTTGGCGAGGCGGGTGGTGATCTGGTCCAGCCGGTGCGGGAGGGCCGCGAGGAAATCGCCGCTCTCCATCGCGATCTGGTAGATGCGGCGCGGCGACATGTCGCGCTGCGCGCGCGACATCGCGATCTCGTTGCCGAAGGCGCGGATGGTCTCCAGCGGGGTGTAGCCCGGGTCCAGCACGCGCGTGACGCCGTCGAGGTTGAAGAGCGCCTTCGCGAGCAGAGTCATCTCCGCGGGGAGGCGCAGCCCATGCTGGAACGACAGGTCGATCACCTCGAACAGGATGCGGCCGGCCTGCACCTCGGCCGCGGTGAGCTCCACGTTGCGCGCGATGAGGGTGCCGATCTCGCGCGTGTAGCCGGCGCGGTCGAAGTCCTCGGTCGGCTGGCCCATCTCGATGAGCGTGGCGGCCACCTCGTCACCGCGGTTGTCGCCGAGCGCCATGAGCAGCCGCGTGGACGCGTCGCGCATGGATGCCGAGAGCCGCGCCGTCATGCCGAAGTCGATGAGCGCGAGGCGGACGTCCACCTCCTCGGTGATGGGCGTGGCCCGGGCCTGCGCCTCCACCTCGAGCTGCGCGAGCGGCGTCGTCGCGCCGCGGTGCTCGGTGCGCCGCTGGTCCGCGGCGACGTCGGACGGGGTGCGCGGGGTCTTCATGCCGCGCAGCACCACGAACACGTTGCCGGGGTGCGGGTCGGCGTGGAAGAAGCCGTCGATGGTGATGCCCTTCAGGTACGCGCGCGTGAGCTCCTCGGCCACCGGGGTGAAGTCGTGCTCGAGGCGCGTGAGGGGGGAGATGCCATCCACCTTCAGTCCGTGGATGCGCTCGGTGACGAGCACCTTCTCGGTGGAATAGGCCTCCACCACCTTGGGCACGATGATGCGCGGGTACTCGGCGAGGGCGCGCCGGAAGGTGGCCGCATTGCGGGCCTCCGTGCGGTAGTCGAGCTCCTCGGCGAGCGCACGCTCGAGCTGCTGGATCACGCCCAGGACGTCGATGCGCGAGCCCACCGACGTGTGCGTCGCCATGAACTGCGCGAGCTCGTGGAAGAACTCGATGTCCTCCGCGAGGGCGTGCTTGATGTGCGGGCGCTGGACCTTGACCACCACCTCGCGCCCGCCGCGCAGGGTGGCGGCGTGCACCTGCCCCAGGCTGGCGGTGCCGATGGGCTCCGTGTCGAACGAGTCGAACAGCTTGCTCAGCCGGCCGCCGAGCTCCTGCTCGATGGTGTCCTCGATCTCCTGGAGCGGGATCTGGCCGACGTCGTCCTGAAGGGTCTCGAGCTCACGGATGTAGGCGGGAGGGAGGAGGTCGGGCCGTGTGGACAGCACCTGGCCGAGCTTGATGTACGCCGGTCCCAGCTCCACGAGCCGCCTGCGGAAGCCGGCGGCGTGCTCCTCCCGCTCGGCGACCTCCGCCGGCGGCAGCTCGTCGTCGTCCTCGGAGGAGGAGAGGAGCGCCATGAGGCCCTGCTGGCGGGCGACGTCGCGCAGGCCGTAGCGCGTGAAGAGCCCGACCATCGCCAGGAGGCGGGGGAGGTATTTGGGGGAGAGGAGCATGGGGGCGGCACAGGCAAGAAACGGGCGCTCGCGGTCGCTGCGCGACACGCTCGCTTGGCGGGCGGGTCGCGTGGAACGCGACCCTTGGCGGGCGGCTGTCCCGGGCGCCTGCGGCGCCGGCGGGACTCTGCCTTGACGGGCGCTCGCGATGCTCGCTTGGCGGTACCGCGACCGCTGTTACGGCAAGGGCGGCGTCGCCGCCCGCCCGTCAAGCGGCAGACCCGTCGCCGCCGTCAGGCGGCCGGCTCACGCGACCCGCCCGTCAAGCCGGCGGCGAAGCCGCCAGCGCCCGGCTGTTCATTGCACCTTCACGTTCGAGACGGCGTTCGTCGCCCGATTGAGCGTGAACTCGATGACCTTGCCCGCCTGGTCGCGCACGCGGCGGACCACGCTGCCGGCGGCGCCGGCGGTCTCGCTGATGGTCGGGAGATCGAGCACGCTGCCGAGGGCGCGCTCGGCGACGGCCTTGCCGGCGCTGGAGAGGGTGCGCTCCAGGATCCGGCCGGTCGCCTGGTCCACGAGGCGCTGCACGACCTGGCCGGCGGCGTTGCGGGTGCTGCCGAGGAGGAGGCCCTGCACGGAGCCGAGCACGCCGCCGACGGCGCCGCCCACGGCGGCGCCGGTGTTGTTGAGGGTGGAGCCGAGCTGGCGGACGACCTCCGGGTGATTGTCGACGAAGGTCAGCGTGTTGTCGACGATGTGGTAGACGTCGTCGAGGTCCACGAGGAGCAGCGCCTGCGCGCGCACGCCACGGATCGTGAGGTCCACGTCGCCGATGAACACGTCCGCCCCGGCGCTGAGCCGCACCAGGTTCGAGATGCGCGCGTCGAGATTCACCTTCGCGGTGACGGTATCCACCTTGAGGTGGATGTTCTGGACGCAGAGGTTCGGGACCTCGAGGACCACGTCGTATTCCGGGTACTGGTGCGAGCGCGCGGTGCCCCCGGTAATCGGGCGCGTGCCGGCGGGAGGCTGGGCGAGGCCCATGCTCGCGCTGTCACCGACGGCGCGCCGCAGGCTGGCGCTGGTGGTGCCGTCGTTCGTGGAGCCGCAGGCGCGCGCGATGCGGCCGTCGCGGCCGGGCATCGGCGTCATGGGCGCGGTCCCCTGCGCCTGCGCGGTGCCGGCGGCGCCGGCGGCACCAAGGATGAGCAGAAGCGCGATACGATTGGTGGGGCGCATGCGATCGTCCTCTCGTCAGTTCACGGGCGGTGGGTGAGCGCGCACCCTGTCGGCGCGCGGCCGGGTCGGCGCCGGAGCAAAATCAGCGCCGCTGGATTCCGGTCTCGAAAGGCACGGATGTTGAATGCGGCGCGATCGACATGCGCCCCCGATTCGCCGCTACCGCCCTCGCTCTCGCCGCCGCGCTCCTGGCGCCGGCGTTCAGTGCGAGCGCGCAGCAGACCGCCTCGCCGGTCGCCTGCGCGCGGGTCGATACGGCCCTCGGCGGATCGGACAGCACGGCCGCCCGGCGCGCGGCGCCCTCCGTCGTGCAGCGCGGTGCGGCCCGAGACAGCTCGCACGTGACGCTTCGCATCCTCGCCTCGGCGACCGCCGACGAGGTGCGGTTCGTGGGGTCGCCGCGGATCTGCGTGCGGCTCACCGGCGATGCGCAGGTGGACTCCGTGCGCGTGCTCGCGCGACGCAACATCGCGTCGCCGGTGGTGTCGGGCACCACGTATCGCAACGTCTACGTGGCCGTGGAGATCCTCGGCCGCCTCAACGCCGAGTGCATCGCGGGCCGCATCACCGGCAGCGCGCCAGACAGCACGACCGCGACGCGCTGCGCCTCGCTCGGTGCCGGCGCGCGCGCGGGGAGCGGGCCGCCATGAGGAGGCGGCTCGCGATGACCATCGCGCTCGCGACGACGGTCTTCCTCGCCACCGACGCGCGCGCGCAGCGCGACCCGGTAACGACACGCGCCGATTCGGGCGGCCATCGGCTCGCATGCGCCGAGTCGGGCACCACGCTGCGCGCCTGGGGGCCCGGCACGGCCGGGGCCGGCCCGGCCGCGTCGCCGCGCGCATCGCTCGACACCACCATCGTGCTGGCCATCGCCGACCGAAGCTGGACGCGCAGCGACGTGGATGCCGGCGTCGCGCTCGGCGTGTCGGGGACCGCCGGCGCACACGCGTCGCCATGGCGGGCGTGTGCCGGTGTCTCGGCGCACCTCGGCACCGTGACGGCGCGCCTGCACCAGGTGCATGGCACGATTCGGCTCCACGCAGATCCCGGCGCACTCCGCTCCATCGCCCGAGCACCGGGCGACTCTCTCAGGACCACCCCACCCGCCGTCCCACCACGGAGATAGTCCATGCGATCGCGCCTCACCTCCACGCTCGCCCTGCTCGCCCTGGTGCTCGCCGCGTCCAGCGCCGCCGCCCAGCGCGACTCCACGCAGGCTGCCCGCCCCGCCAGCGGGCGGATCTCGGCGAGCGGCACGCAGCTCACGCCGAACCGCGACGTGATCCTGGAGATCCCCGAGCTGTCGGTGGACTCCATCGGCCTCACGGTGCAGGACGTGCGCGCGCACGTCTCGCTGGACGCCAACGCGATGAACTTCGTGCAGATCACCGCGGGCGTGGACGTCGGCATCCGGAAGGTGCAGCTGAGCATCTCGGGCGTGCTGGCCGAGGCCTACCTGTACGTGGACCTGGACAACGTGGCGCGCATCGTGGACCGCGTGGTGGCGACGCTGGACCGGAACCCGCAGATCCTGACCCAGGTGCTGACCGCGGTGGACACCACGGTGAACGCGGCCACGGCCCCGCTGACCCGATCCTCCGGACAGACCCGCCGCCCCTGATCGGCGCACGTGTGGCCAAATGGGGTGCCGCCCCCGTAACTTCGTGGCGCACCCCACAGCCTCCCTGCGCATGTCCTCTCCGGCTCCCTCCGGGCCGACCATCCTCGTAGCCGAAGACAACGACGAGCAGCGCTCGCTCTACGTCGCCATCCTCAACAGCGCGGGCTACCGCGTGCTGGAGGCAGGCGACGGGGCCGAAGCGGTGGAGGTCGCCCGGCGCGCGCTCCCCGACCTGGTGCTGATGGACGTCACCATGCCCGGCACGAGCGGATGGAATGCGGTCCGCACGCTGAAGGAGAGCCCGGAGACGCACCACATCCCGATCATCGTGGTGACCGGGCTCGCGAGCACGTGGGACCGCGACGCCTCGCTGGCCGCCGGCTGCGACGAGTACCTCGCCAAGCCGGTCCCGCCGATCAGGCTCCTCGAGGAAGTGCGGAAGTTCGTCGCCCCGTGATCGTCGGGCACCTCGGCGTCGCAGCGGCGCTCGCGCGCTGGTGTCCGCGCGCCTCGCTGCTGTGGATCATCCCGGCCGCGGTCGCGCCCGACCTGCTCGACTTCGCATATGCCCTGGCGGGGATCTGCAACCCGTACGGGCTCTACTCCCACACCGTGCCGGCCGCGCTGCTGCTCGGCGTGGTGCTCGCCGGCGCGGCCGTGCTGGCCGGGCACCGGGCGACGGCCCCGGTGGTGCTGATGGCCGTGCTGCTGCACCTGCCGTTCGACTGGCCGACGGGGCGAAAGCTCTACTGGCCGGGCGGGGAGCTGCACGGGCTGGGGCTCTACCAGCACCCGGCCGTCGACTTCCTGATGGAGTCGCTGCTCGTGCTCGCCGGGTGGGCGCTGCTCCGCCGCCGGGAGGGCGTGCCGCGCTGGGCGGCCGGCGTGCTGACCATCGTGGCGCTCGTGGCACTCCAGGGGGGAGCGGACCTGGCGGGCCGGCTGAAGCCGACCGGGTGCGCGCCACCGGACACCGTCGCGGCCGCCGTGCCGAGGCCCGGACTCTAACGATTCCGGCACGTCGGGCGCATCTTGGCGGAGCCTCCTTCCCCGAGCCCGCGATGCTGCTCCGCGCCCTGTTCGCCCGCGATACCGCCCAGGCCGACACCGACCTCGCGTTCAGGTCGCGCGGGACGGAGGTATCGCGGCTCGAGGGGTTCAGCGACGCGGTGTTCGGCTTCGCGATCACCCTGCTGGTGATCTCGTCCAAGGTGCCCGACACCACCGGCGAGCTGCTGTCGATGTGGCACGCGATCATCCCCTTCGTCGTCAGCTTCGCCGTGCTGTTCTTCCTGTGGCGCGCCCAGTTCGACTTCTTTCGCCGATACGGGCTGGAGGATCGGCGCACCATCCGCCTCACGGGCGTGCTGCTCGGGATCGTGCTGCTCGCGGTGTACCCGGTGCGGTTCGTCGCGACCGCGATGTTCGACGTGGTGCCCGTCGCCCTGCTCCGCGGCAACGACTCGATGAAGGCGATGATCACGATCGCGGACGTGCCGAAGGTGATCCTGCTCTACACGACCGGGTTCGCCGGCGTCAGCTTCGTGTTCATGCGCCTGTACGCCCACGCCGCGACCCAGCATGCGGTGATCGGGCTGAGCGAGCTCGAGCTGTTCGACACGCGCGCCATCCAGCGGCGGTGGCTGGCGATGACGATCTCTGGCGTCATGATGATGGCGTGGTGTATGCTGCTGATCGTCGCGGGCATGCGGACGGCGAAGCGGGACATCGTGTGGACCACGGTGTACATGATTGGGCCCCTCGTGGTGCTGGCCATGAACCTGGCGCAGCGCCGGGCGCTCCGACGGCTCGGCCGCGAGCGGCGGGCGCTCGTCGCCAGCCTTGCCGCCCCCGCCGGCCCGCGACCGGTCGTCATCAGCTAATCTTTCGTCCCCATGCCGCCGATACTCCCGGAAGCCGTGACCACGCCCCCGTCCAATAACGATCCGCTCGACGACTTCGAGCTCCCGCCGGACGTCATGAGCGCGACGTTCGAGCATGCCATCAGCGACGATGCCTTCGTGACGCACGAGCGTGGGCACGCCGTGGCCGCGGCGCTCCAGAAGGCGCTGAAGGGGAGCACGGTGGAGTTCGGGTTTCCCGGCATCGTGGTGGCGCACCTGGCCTCGGGTGCCGTGGCGCGCTGCGGCGGCCCCACGCTGGGGTGGATGGTGGACCTGGAGCGCAAGCCGGGCAGGGTGGACACGCTCGACGTCGACATCCCGGACGACGAGACGGATCCGAAGCGCATCGCCGAAGCGCTCGCGAAGGTGCTGAAGAAGAAGTAGGCCGCCGCCGATGTACTCCGCGTGCCTCTTCTGCAACGGCGACCTCGGGCGCAACGAGTCGATCGAGCAGTTTCCGGTGGGACGCCGCCTGGCGTTCGACGCGGCGAAGGGGCGGCTCTGGGTGGTGTGCCGCCGGTGCGAGCGGTGGAACCTCACCCCCCTCGAGGAGCGCTGGGAAGCCATCGAGTCGTGCGAGCGCGCCTTCCGCGAGACCCGGCTCCGCGTGTCCACCGACGAGATCGGCCTGGCGAAGCTGCGCGAAGGGCTGGAGCTGGTGCGCATCGGCGCGCCGCAGCGTCCGGAGATGGCGGCGTGGCGCTACGGCGACCAGTTCGGGAGGCGCACGCGGCGCAATGTCCTGATGAGCGCGGGCACGCTGGGCGTCATGGGCGCGGTGCTGTGGGGCGGGCCGGCGCTCGGCCTGTACACGGGCGGGGTGGTGAGCTTCCTCAACCTCGCGTTCCAGGCGGGCTTCCACTGGGACCAGCGGCGTCGCCCCGTCACCCGCGTGAGCATCGGCGAGGGCGACGAGCGCGCCGTGCTCCGCCTGGCCAAGGTTCACGCGCTCCGCACGAAGATCCGGCCGGACGGTCCGGACGGATGGAGCCTCGACGTGCATTTCATGGGCGGCGCCGAGCGGCTGGACTACACCATGAAGGGGATGCGGCACCTCACCGAGAGCGTGAACCTCAAGGGGGAGGAGGCGAGGCGTGCGCTGGCGCAGGTGCTGCCGCACATCAACACGTCGGTGGCGCGCCGGAAGACGGTCGGCGACGCGGTGCACGTCCTGGAGGACGCCGGCTCGCCCGAGCGCATGTTCGAGGTGGCGTCCCGCGCACAACCGGAGACCCGGTGGAGCGGCCAGGTGCCCGAGCAGGGGCAGCTCCATGCCATCGCCAAGCCGGTGCGCCTCGCGCTGGAGATGGCGGTGCACGAGGAGAGCGAGCGCCGCGCGCTGGAGGGCGAGCTGCACGTGCTCGAAGCGGCGTGGCGCAGGCCGAGGAGATCGCCGGCATCGCCGACGACCTGCTCCTGCCGGAGGAGGTCGGGGATGCGCTCGCGCGGCTCAAGGGGAACGAGCCTCGGTAACTGCCACAGTAAACAACCCCTTGGCAGTGCAGATCTTTACGGCGCCGCGCGCATCTCCGCCGAGCCCACGCGCGCCGTCAACCGCCGCTCGTCCTCGTCGCGCTGACCAAGGAACTCGCCGATGGCCGCGAGCGAGACGATGTGGTCGCAGAAGATCTTGAAGGTCGCGAGCAACGGGACCGCCAGGAACGCGCCCGGCACGCCCCAGATCCAGAAGAAGAACGCGAGCCCCACGAAGATGCCCACCGGGTTGAGCGTCAGCCGGTGCCCGAGCAGCAGCGGGGTGACGAGGTTGGCCTGGAGCAGGTTGATCGCCAGGAAGCTGCCGGGGATGAGCAGGGCCTGGCCCACCTGATCGAAGGTGGTGAGGCCGGCCACGGTGAAGATGATGACCGCCGTGAGCGCGCCGAGGTACGGCACGAACTCCAGGCAGGCCACCAGCGAGCCCCAGAGCAGCGGATTCGGCATGCCGAGCAGCCACAGCACCAGCGCGACGACGGCCCCCTCGGCCACGTTCACGAACAGCGCCGTGGAGAGATAGGCGGAGACGGCGGCCTCGGTAGCCCGCGCGATCTCCACCGCCTTCACCTTGTCGTTGAAGTGCGGCAGCACCTTGATGAGCTTCTGCAGGAACAGGTCGCCGCCGGCCAGCAGGAAGTACAGCAGGATGAAGATCTCCAGCATGCCGGCGGCAATCTTCTGCGTGGTGCCGAAGAAGCGCGAGGACAGGCTCGGGGTCTGCTGGATGACGATCTGCGGCTGCTTGCCGCTCCCCTGGCTGCCGACGGCGTTCGCGGCCTGCTCCACGTTCTTGGAGACCTGCTCCATCGGCTTGATGATGCGCCGCAGCTTGGTCTGTGCCCTGGTGAAGCTCTGCGGGGCGGTCATCGCCCAGCGCTGGGCGGGGCCGGCGAGCTGGTAGGCCCCGCCGCCGATGCCCGCGATGAGCGCGACGACGACGAGCGCGGCGCTCGCCGGCGCCGGGATCCGCCAGCGGCCCATCAGCCGGATGAGGGGGCTGAGGAGGAAGTTGAGCAGCAGCGCGAACACGATGGGGATCAGGAACTCGCGGGCGAAGTAGAGCGTGTACAGCACCGCGAGCACGGTGAGCATCGTCAGGTCGATCGACCGCCCGCGCGGGCCGCCCAGGGCCCGCGCGGTTTCCTCGAGGTCGGGGTTGGGCGCGCCGGGCGTCGCCGGCGTCGCCCTGGCATAAATGTCGACGTCCGGCGTCATCGGCGAGTCGGGCGAGCCGAGC
>JAQBPZ010000170.1 GCA_028287225.1 Gemmatimonadota bacterium | reverse complement strand
CTCAGGTGCCCGTCGGCATCGGGGCCGCGCAGGAAGCCCTCCCATGAGCATCCGGGCTGCCCCCGCGGCGCGTATTCGACGATGGTGCTGCCGTGCACCTGGAACGACGTGGCGAGGCGGGCGGCGGGGCCGCCCAGGAGTGCCCGGAGGGCGGTCCAGCGCGCGGTGACATCGCGCACCGGATCGTCCGTCTGCATCCCGAAGCTGCCCGCCGCCCGCCCCGTCGTGACGGCGAGCACGCCGAGGTCGTCGAAGGCCTCCACGTGCTCGCCCTGCATGCCATCGGGCGCACCGTCGATGGCGGTCACTTGGTGCGACGATCCTCCACGCGCTCGATCTGCGCGCCGAGCGCGCGGAGCCGCTCGTCGATCCGCTCGTAGCCGCGCTCGATCTGGCCGACGTTGTCGATGATGCTCTCCCCCTTGGCGCACAGCGCCGCCAGGAGCATCGCCATGCCGGCGCGGATGTCCGGGGACTCCACGCGACCGCTGTGGAGCTTCGCCGGCCCGACGACGACGGCGCGGTGCGGATCGCAGAGCACGATGCGGGCGCCCATGCCGATCAGCTTGTCCACGAAGAAGAGCCGCGACTCGAACATCTTCTCATGGATGACGATGGTGCCCTCGCACTGCGTGGCCGTCACCAGCGCGATGGACATCGTGTCCGCCGGGAAGGCGGGCCACGGCTGGTCCTCGAGCTTGGGGACCGCACCGCCCAGGTCGCTGCGGATCT
This sequence comes from Gemmatimonadota bacterium, assembly GCA_028287225.1. Lineage (GTDB taxonomy): Bacteria > Gemmatimonadota > Gemmatimonadetes > Gemmatimonadales > Gemmatimonadaceae > AG11. Next base: position 2,788 of record JAQBPZ010000170.1, on the reverse strand, counting down.
TCATCTCCTGGTTGGCGGGGATCACGAGGTCGGCGCCCTCGATGCGGCACTCAACGCCGAGGCGCTCGAACCCCATCAGGGTGGAGCGCAGGTGCTCCACGCCGGCCCGCTCGATGGTGATCTCGGAGCGCGTGACCGCGGCCAGGCCGATGAACGAGCCCACCTCGATGTGATCCGGGCCGATCTCGTGCGTGCAGCCGTGGAGCGGGCGGCCGCCGTGGATGGTGATGGTGTTGGTGCCGATGCCCTCGATGCTGCCGCCCATCGCGACCAGGAAGTGCGCGAGGTCCTGCACGTGCGGCTCGCTGGCGGCATTCCGCAGGACCGTGGTGCCCGTGGCGGCGACGGCCGCGGTGAGGGCGTTCTCGGTGGCGGTCACGCTCGGCTCGTCCAGGAAGACGTCGGCGCCCTTGAGCCCCTTGGTCTTCAGGATGAAGGCTTCGTCGAGCTGGAAGGTGGCACCGAGCTGCTGGAGGGCCAGGAAGTGGGTGTCCACGCGACGGCGCCCGATGACGTCGCCGCCCGGCGGGGGCAGCTCGATCTCGCCGCAGCGCGCCAGGAGGGGCGCGGCGAGGAGGATGGAGGCGCGGATCTTCCGGCAGCGCTCCGGGTCCAGCTTCTCCGCGCTGATGGACTTGGCGTGGATGGTGAGCGCGTTGCGCGAGGTCCACTCCGCGGTGGCGCCGACCGACTGGAGCAGCTCCACGAGCGTCTCCACGTCCTTGATCCGCGGCACGTTGGTGAGGTAGACCGGCTCCGGGCAGAGCAGCGCGGCGGCGACGATGGGCAGTGCGGCGTTCTTGTTCCCCGAGGGGCGGATGCGTCCGGAGAGGCGGTGGCCGCCCTGGACGACGTACTGCATTGCGGGCATGGTCGACGTGCGATGGGACGAGGGCAACGGCGGAGCGCCGCGCCACGATGGCCGGAAAGTTCCGGGAGGGACGCGCGAGCGTCAACGGCTTGCGCTCGCGTGCGCGGCTGCACTGCACCCTTCGCGCCGGACGCGGATGGCGGCCAGCCAGCGCTATCCCGGCCGGGTGGCGGGGTGGATCGAGCGCCGCGCGGCCCCCCGACCGACCGCCGGCGAGCCGCGTGTCCGACGTCTTCACCTCACCACACCCGTGCGCTAGACTCCGCTTGGCCCCGGCCTTGCACACGGCAGCAGGGCGGCCGGATGCGGCGGGCCGGTACATAACCAGACAGGATGGCCGATGTTTCTCGCTTCGCTCGCGCAGTCCGGCACCTGGATGCTGGCGCAGGCCGCGCAGCTCGTCCAGCACGGCGACACGCTCCTCCTGCAGAACTCGGCCCAGCGGACGTGGCTGGAGAAGGCGACCACGATCGCCAGCGGGTTGATGACGCTGTCGCTCCTCGTGCTGACGGTGGCGCTGGTGCCGGCCGCGTGGAATTTCCGGAAGAGCTACGCCAAGATCAGCGACCTGCTGGACCGCGTCTACGGGGACGTCAACCCGCTGATGCGGCACGCGAGCGCGATCGCCGACAACGTGAACTACATCACGACGTCGGTGCGGACGGACGTGCAGCAGGTGAATGCCACGATTGCCGCCGCGAACCAGCGGCTGCAGCAGGCCGTGGCGCTGACCGAGGAGCGGTTGAACGAGTTCAACGCGCTGCTCGCCGTGGTACAGCAGGAAGCGGAAACGATGTTCGTCGCGACGGCCTCGACGATGCGCGGGGTGCGCACGGGAGCCGCCGCGCTTCACACTGAGGACTTCGACCACGACGCGGACGACGCGCCGGGGGCGATGTCAGAGGAGCTTCTCGATGGCTACGACGATCCCGATGTCCCCGAAGCGGGGCCCACGCGTCCGCGAGTCCGCCCGCGGCGGCGAGACTGGGCGTGACGCGCAGTACGATCTGCTCACCGCGGCGCTCATCGGTGCAGCGATCGGCGCCACCGCAACCCTCCTGTTCCGCCGCGGGCCCTCCGGCGAGCGGCCGGTGGCACCCATCGCGCGCGGCGCGAAGTGGGCCGGCAAGGCCGCCTACAAGGGCGGCGTCGTCGGTGCCGGCTGGGCCAAGGACCGCGGCGGCGAGCTCCTGGAGCGCATCCCCACCGAGCAGATCGAGCGCGACGTCCGCGAGAGCTTCACGGAAGCGCGCGACCGCATCGACGGCTTCGTCCAGGCCGAGCTCAAGGACCTCAAGCGGGCCCTCCGCCGGCAGCGCAAGCGCCTCGGCGTCTGATCCACGCCCCCCGGTGAGCACACTGGCGCGGCTTGGCGGACTGCTCGTCATCGCGCTGGTACTGCTCGTGCTGCTCCCGGCGCCCGCCCACGCGTGGACGCCGGGCACGCATGTCTACCTCGGCGAGGCGGTCCTGCGCTCGCTCGGCGCCCTGCCGGGCGCCATCGCCGACCTCCTCGGCGCCTTCCCGCACGACTTCCTGTACGGGTCGATCGCGGCCGACACCAGCATCGCCAAGAAGTACGTTCCCACCGGACGGCACTGCCACTCGTGGACCGTGGGGCTGGAGATCCACGACGCGGCGCCCGACGAGCCGATGCGCGCCTTCGCCCTCGGGTACATGGCGCACCTCGCCGCGGATTCCATTGCCCACAACTACTTCGTGCCCAAGCAGCTCGCCGTCACGGCGAGCACCTCATCGCTGGGACACAGCTACTGGGAGAGCCGGTTCGAGACGCACCTGGGCACCGCGTGCGCACGCCAGGCGCGCGACCTCATCATGCTGGACCACTCGCGGGCCGACGGCCTGCTGGACCGCATCCTGAGCCCCACGATCTTCAGCACCCAGACGAACCGCCGC
>JAQBPZ010000145.1 GCA_028287225.1 Gemmatimonadota bacterium | reverse complement strand
ACGCAGGTCAACCTGCGCAGCTCGCGGCTCGAGCGCCTGCTCGGCGTGCCGCTTCCGGCGTATAAGGAGGCGGCGCTGCTTCGAGGCATCGGGTTCCAAGCGGACGTTTAGGAGGGCGGCGCGGCGGTGCATGTGGTGGCGCCCACCTGGCGGCGCGACCTGGTGGCCGAGGTGGACCTGGTGGAAGAGGTCGCGCGGCTGCACGGATACGACCGGCTGCCCGACGAGATCCGTCCGTACCGCCCCGGCACCTCGTCCGACGCGCCGATGTGGGCGACGGCCGCGCGCCTCCGCGAGCGCCTCGCGGGCGCGGGGCTACTGGAGGCCCGTCCGATCCCGTTCGTGGCGGGCGGCGACGAGCACGTGCGGCTGCTCAACCCGCTCGCGGAGAACGAGGCGCACCTGCGGCGCACGCTGCTGGAGACGCTCGCGCGCCGCGCGGAGCACAACCTGGCGCACATGCAGGGCAACGTGCGGCTGTTCGAGATCGGGACGGTGTTCGGGAAGGGCGAGGATGTCCTCCCGCGCGAGGAGGTGCGCGTCGCGCTGCTCGTGATGGGCGAGCGGCACCCGCCCCACTTCACCGACGCGAAGCCTCCTGCGTTCGACGCATGGGACGCGAAGGCCCTGGCGGAGCTCGTCGCGGCCTCGGCGGTGCCGGGTGCGACGACTCGGCTCGTGCCCGCCGACGGCGCGGGCGACCTGCTCTGGACCATCGAGATCGACGGCACCGCGGCCGGCGAGGTGCGGCAGGTGCCGCTCGACGCGCCGGTGTGGGCCTCGCCCGCGTTCGGCGTGGAGCTCTCGCTGGCCCACACCTCCAACGCCGACGTGGCCCCCGCCGGCGAGCATGCGCATGGCGGCGCGGTTGCGCCCGCGCGTCGTCCGGTCGCGTCGTTTCGCGCGCTTCCGTCGACGCCGGCTGCGGAGTTCGACCTTGCTCTCCTGGTGCCGGACGGCGTGACCGCCGCGGACGTGGAGCGCGTCGTTCGCGACGCGGCGGGCGAGCTGCTGGAGCGGCTGGTAGCTTTCGACCTCTTCGAGGGCGCGGGGATCCCGGCGGGACACCGGTCGGTGGCCTGGCGGTTGACCTTGCGCCATCCGGAGCGCACTCTACGCGACAAGGAGATCGAGGGCCGCCGGTCCAGGATCCTTTCCGCGCTACAGAACGAGCTGAATGTCCGACAGCGTTCGACCTGAGACCGCCGCCTTCCGTGAGCTGGAGACGCTCGTCCGCCACCTGGGGGACGAGCTCGCCGCCTTTCGCCGCCGCGCGCTGGTGGCCGAGGCCCGGGTCCGCGAGATCGATGGCATGGCGGACGGCCCGCTGGTAGAGCAGCGGGCGCTCTCCGACCGCTGCGCGGCGCTGGAGTCGGAGAACTCGGCACTGAAGGGCCGGCTCGACGCGGCGACCTCCCGCACCCGGCAGATGCTGGACCGCGTGCGCTTCATCCGGCAGCAGGCGCAGAACGGAGTGGAGGCGAAATGAGCCGCCAGAAGACCTCCGTGAAGGTGGAGATCCTCGGCGAGTCGTACGCGATCCGCACCGAGGCGGCCCCCGAGCACACGAAGGCGGTGGCCGAGCATCTGGACCGGTCCATCCGCCAGATCCTCGCGAGCGGGTCCGTGATCGAGGTGAACCGGGCGGCAATCCTCGCGGCGCTCCAGATCACCTCGGAGCTGTTCGTGGCACGGGAGGCGACCGACGCGCTCACGAAGTCGATGCAGGCGCTGAGCGCCGACGTGCGCCGGCTGCTGCCACCCGCGAAGCGGGACCCGGGGGAATCAGGGGCCGGGGCGAACTAGGGATCAGTCGGATTGGGGATTAGGGATCAGGAACTGACCGGGACGCCACTCGGACCGGGGGCTGGCTGGGGCGTCCCGGGCGGCTGTCATCCCGCAGGAGGGAGCGCCGCGACCGAGTGTCGGGATCTACTGTCCCTGCGGTGAGGCTGACCCGTCCGCAAGGATGGCAGATCCCGACTCGACGCGCTGCGCGCGCTCGTGGGATGACAGGCCTCCCAGATGCGTCCCGGGCAGTTCCTAATCCCTAATCCCTAATCCCGTTCTATTTGCCTCAACTACCGCGCCGGGTTAACTTTGAGCCGAAGCCAGGCTCACCCGTAGGTTGAAGCGCCCTTTGTAGTTAGCTCGCTCCGTGCCGCTCCCTACGTCGGGGCCGCACCGGGCGATCCACTCCATGGCGGCGCTGCGCGGGTCGAGCGGTGGTCCCTCGATTCCGCGGCTCGTCCGCGGTGGAGCATAGATTCCATGAACAGTCTGGCAATCATTGCCGCGCTGGGCGCGCTCATCATCGTCGCCTTGCCGGCCTTTTTCATTCTGGGACGTCGCGGCGGAGTAGCGGCGGGACGGGCCGCCGAGCTGGAACGACAGGCCGCCGCGAAGGCCACCGCCGAGGAGACTGCCCGCCGCATCATCGGTGAGGCGGAGCGGGAGATCGAGACCATGCGCAAGGGCGCGGTCGTCTCCGGCAAGGAAGAGGTCATGCGGCTGCGAGAGGCTGCGGAGGAGGAGCTGCGCGGCCGGCGCGGGCTGGTGGAGCAGGAGGAGCGCCGGATCAGCGACCGCGAGAGCGCGCTGGAGCGGAAGATCGAGGCCGTGGAAGGGCGGGACCGGGAGATCGGCCGCCGTGCCAGCGACTTCGGCCGCCGCGAGAAGCTCCTTCAGACGCGCGAGGAGGAGCTGGACAAGCTCATCGCCGACGAGCGCCGCCGCCTCGAGACGATGGCCGGCATGTCGGCACAGGACGCGAAGAACGAGCTGATCCGGCGCCTGGAAGAAGAGGCGCACGCGGACGCGGCGAACACCCTGCGCGAGATCCGCGAGTCGGCCCGGCGGAATGCCGAGCGCGAGGCGAAGAAGATCGTCGCCCTGGCCATCCAGCGCATCGCCGCCGACACCACCGCCGAGACGACCGTGTCGGCCGTGTCGCTCCCCAACGACGAGATGAAGGGCCGGATCATCGGGCGCGAGGGGCGGAACATCCGCGCCTTCGAGCTCGCGACCGGCGTGGACGTCATCATCGACGACACCCCCGACACCGTGGTGGTGTCCTGCTTCGACCCCGTGCGGCGCGAGGTGGCGCGGCTCGCGCTCGAGAAGCTCGTGTCCGACGGACGGATCCATCCGGGCCGGATCGAGGAGGTCGTCAACAAGTCCAGGAAGGAAGTGGAGGTCGCGATCATCGAGACCGGCGAGCAGGCGGCGTACAACACCGGCGTCCACGGCCTGCACCCGGAGCTCATCAAGCTCATCGGCCGCATGAAGTGGCGGACGAGCTACGGGCAGAACATCCTCCAGCACTCGCAGGAGGTGGCCCACCTCGCGGGCATCATGGCCGCCGAGCTGGGGCTGGACGTCGCCATGGCGAAGCGCGGCGCGCTGCTGCACGACGTCGGCAAGGTGCTCACCCACGAGCACGAGGGCACGCACGTGCAGCTCGGCGTGGAGATGGCGACGAAGTACGGCGAGAACCCGATGATCGTGAACTGCATCGCCGCGCACCACGACGACGTGCCGCACGAGAGCGAGGTGTCGGTGCTGGTGCAGGCGGCGGACTCGATCTCCGGCTCGCGGCCCGGCGCGCGGCGCGAGGCGTTCGAGACATACGTGAAGCGCCTGGAGGGGCTGGAGCGCATCGCGAGCAGCTACAAGGGCGTGGAGCGGGTGTTCGCGATCCAGGCGGGCCGGGAGATCCGGGTGGTCGTGGTCCCGGACGACGTCGACGACGGGCGCATGACGACGCTGTCCGAGGAGATCGCGCGGCGCATCGAGGCCGAGCTCCAGTATCCGGGACAGATCAAGGTGGTGCTGATTCGCGAGACGCGGGCGGTGGACTTTGCCCGCTGACGCAGTGAGCCGCGGGGAAGGAAGCCCGTCGGCCACCGCCGCGTCCGGCGCCGCCGCCGGGTCCAGCGCTGCCGCCGGCTCCGGCGCTGCCGCCGCGCCCA
>JAQBPZ010000265.1 GCA_028287225.1 Gemmatimonadota bacterium | reverse complement strand
GAGGGCACTTCGGCGCTGGAGCCGTGAGCTGGCACCATTCACGCCATTCGACCCCGCTCGTCCCATCCCGAGCACCGCATTAAACTTGAAGGATGGATCTCCCGTTCGGCAGGAAATTCCGCGGCCGGCATCCGCGCTTCTCCCGGATGCTCGGCATCGCGTTGACGTTCGGCACGGCGTTCGTGGCCGGGTTCGCCTATGCAAGCTGGGCCCTCGTCTGCCGAGCCGGCGCCTGTCCGGCGGTGGACGTGCTGGACCAGTACCAGCCACGCCAGACCTCCAAGCTCTACGCCGCCGACGGGCGCTTCATCGCGGAGCTCGGGCTGGAGCGTCGAACCCTGCTCAAGCTCGACCAGATCTCGCCGACGCTGCGGAACGCCTTCGTCCTCGTGGAGGACAAGCGCTTCTTCCAGCACAAGGGCGTCGACTTCCGCCGCATCCCGGGCGCGCTCCTCGCCGACATCCGCCGCCGGAGCTTCGCCGAGGGCTTCTCGACCATCACGATGCAGCTCGCGCGCAACATCTTCCCCGAGCGCCTGTCGCGTGAGAAGTCGCTCGTGCGCAAGCTCAAGGAGGCGAAGGTGGCGCGCGCCATCGAGGCGCGGTACTCCAAGGAGAAGATCCTGGAGCTCTACCTCAACCAGATCGCACTCGGCAACGGGTCGTATGGCGTGGAGACCGCCGCGCAGCGCTACTTCGGCAAGTCGGCGCGCGACCTGAACCTCGCCGAGGCGGCGACGCTCGCCGGCCTGCCCAAGGCGCCGGAGCGCTACAACCCGCGCCGCTTCCCGGACCGCGCAATCCAGCGCCGCAATACGGTGCTCGAGGTCATGCGGCAGGAGGGCGGGGTGAGCGATGCGGACGCCAGCCTCGCGAAGGCGTATCCCATGCAGCTCGCCCGCAAGAGCGAGGCGGGCGACGTCGCGCCGTACTTCGTGGAGTGGGTGCGCCAGCAGCTGGAGAACCAGTTCGGCCAGCGGCTCTACGAGCAGGGCCTCAAGGTCTACACCACGCTCGACGTGGACCTCCAGTCCGCCGCCGAGCGTGCGCTGGAGAATCAGCTGCGTGCGGTGGAATCCGGCCGCTTCGGCGCGTACAAGCACGTCACCTTCGAGTCCTACCTGTCCAAGGCGTCGGAGCGCGCCGGCGAGTTGGCCGCGGCCAACTCGCCGTACCTCCAGGGTGCCTTCATCGCGATGGATCCCCGCACCGGCGCGGTGCGCGCCCTGGTGGGGGGGCGCGACTTCGACGACTCCAAGTTCAACCGCGCGACACAGGCGCTCCGGCAGCCCGGCTCCACCTTCAAGCCGATCGTCTACGCCGACGCGGTGCAGAACGGTCGGCCGCCGTCGTACATCGTGGACGACTCGCCGGTGCAGGTGCCGCAGTCCGGCGGCGGCGTGTGGAACCCGCAGAACTACGACGGCCGCTATGAAGGGCCCATGCCGATGCGCCGCGGCCTCTACCAGTCGCGCAACATCATCGCGATCAAGGTGGGCATGGAGCTGGGCGCGCAGAGCGTGATCGACATGGCGCGCAAGTTCGGCATCACCACGCCGATTCCCCCGTACCCCTCCATCTACATCGGCGCCGCCGACGTCTACCCGATCGAGCTCGTCGCGGCGTACTCGGCCTTCGCGACCCTCGGCACGCGAAGCTCCCCCACGGCCATCGTCCGCGTGGAGAACTCGCGGGGCGACGTGCTGTGGGAGCCCACGCCCGTGCGCGTGCCGGTGATGTCGCCGGAGGAAGCCTGGATCATGGTCAGCATGATGAAGGACGTCGTGCGCAGGGGAACCGCCGCCGGCTCGGTCGGCGCCAACTTCCAGATCCCGGCCGGCGGCAAGACCGGCACCACCAACGACGGCGCCGACGTCTGGTTCGTGGGCTACACCTCCGACCTCGTCGCCGGCGTCTGGATGGGGCTCGACCGGCCACGCACGATCAAGGGCAACGCGCAGGGCGGCATCCTCGCCGCGCCGGCGTGGACGTCGTTCATGAACGAGGTCTACCGCCGCAAGCCGGCGCCGCCGGACTGGCCCAAGCCCGAGGGCATCGTCACGCGCCAGATCGACCCGGCGAGCGGGCTGCTCGTCGGCCCCGGCTGCGAGCCGGGGGTCAGCGAGGTGTTCATCCTCGGCACCGATCCCACGCAGAGCTGCATGCCGAGCTACGGGCAGCCCGCGCTGTATCCACCGGTCCCGGGCGGCGGCTTCGACACGTCCTTCGGCGCCCGTCCGCCGCATCCCGCCCCGCCGGGCCAGATCGTCCGCACCGATACGGGGTACCAGCCCCCGGTCACCGGCACCGGCTCCGTCATCGTGCCGGGCGCCACGCCGGTCCCGCGCGCCACGCGGCCCGGGACCCGGCCGCGCGACACGACCCGGATCTTCCGCGATTCCGCGCGCACCCCGCGGGACACCACCAACCCCTTCACCTTGCCTCCAGCCGAATGACCTGGCAGCCGACCGACTGCCACGCCCACTCGCGCCACTCCGACGGCGCGCTCACCGTGGCCGACGTCATCGCCCGCGCCGCCTCGCTCGGCGTGAGGCCGAGCATCAGCGACCACGTGTCGGGCGACGCTCCCACGACGGTGGACAGCCTTCCGGCCATCGACGAGTACCTCACCGACCTCGAGCACTTCGACGTCCTGCGCGGCGGCGAGTTCTGCTGGCACGATCCGCTCTGGCGCCAGCTTCCCGACGCGACCACGCGGCGCTTCACGCACCGGCTCGGCTCGCTGCACGCGATCCGTCTCGCGGATGGCAGCTGGTTCCGCGCGTTCAACCCCGTGCTCCCCAGGGGACTCACGGCGGCGGAGTACATGGAGGCGCACGTCTCGTCCCTCGAGACGCTCGCCGCCGAGATGCCGGTCGACATCCTGGCGCATCCCACGCTGGTGCCGCCTCCGCTTCGCGAGATGGACCCCGAGACGCTCTGGACCGAGGCGCTCGAGGAGCGCGCCGTCACGGCGCTCCGCACCGCCGGCACGGCCTTCGAGATCTCGTCGCGCTATGTGCCCCACGAGCGTCTGGTGCGCCGCATGATCGACGCGGGCGTCCGCATCGCCCTCGGCTCGGACGGCCACTCGCGCGAGCAGGTGGCGAACATCGTCACCCCCCTGGCGACCGCCCGCCGCCTCGGGGTCGCCGACGCGGACCTGTACGACCCGGCGGCGCACGGATCCCGGACGGGGTTCTACCGACAGAAGGATTAGGGATTCGGGATTGGGAACAGCACGGAGACCCTAATCCCCAATCCCGCTTGTTGGCTCCATCCCCCGCCCATAGCTTTCGGCCGTACCGCACGGCTGCGCTGAGAGGTGCAATGGTTCTCGGGTGTCTCGCGTTGAACGCCTCGTTCGAACCCCTGACGATGGTTCCCATGCGTCGGGCGCTCCGCCTCGTGATCGACGGCAAGGCCGAGATCGTCGAGGCGGAGCAGGACCGCGTCGTGCGCTCCGAGCGCCTCGTGATGCCGCGGCCGGCGGTGATCCGCCTCACGAAGTTCATCCACGTGCCGCGCCGCTTCCGCCGGCAGGTGACGAACACCTTCCTGTTCGCCCGCGACCAGTACCGCTGCCAGTACTGCGGCCGCGGCACCGCCGAGCTCAAGCCGCGCGAGTCGCTCACGCGCGACCACGTGATCCCGCTCTCGCGCGGTGGCACCAACGTCTGGACGAACGTGGTGGCGGCCTGCTCGCCCTGCAACACGCGCAAGGGCAACCGGCTTCCGCACGAGATCGGCATGATGCCCCTCACGCATCCCGCCGAACCGCACTTCGTGCACCTCTCGTGGGCGGTCCGCCGGCTCACCCAGACGCAGGCGCGCTACATCCGGACCTTCTACGGCGAGACGATGCTCGCGCAGCTCGAGGCCCTGGAGCATCGCGCGAGCCCGCACGCGCATGGCCATCCGCCGGCGCACGCGCTCCACGCAGACGACTCGGCGACGGCGGCGGACTAGGGCCGTCTTTTTCGTTTTCACACTGGCCGCCTCGCGTCCCGGCGCATCGCACATCGTTGCGGTGCCGGCCTCCGCAACAGAAGGAGACGCAGAGGCGCAAAGGAGGCGCAGAGGCGCAGAGGAGAACCGCCCGGGCGCACCTCCAACATGTCCTCTGCGTCCTCGCCCTTTCTCCGCGCCCTCTGCGTTGAAGCTGTTGAGGGCACAGAGGAACCACCAAAGCAGTTCTCCGTGTCTCTGTGTCCTCTGTGTCCTCTGTGGTAAAACGCTGTTGTTCGAGCCGAGTGTCTAGCGGTAGCTGCTGAAAGCCCGGCGCGGTTCCTACCGCCCAGCCACGAACGTCCCCGACCGCCGCTCGTACGTCCGCTTCTCCCCGCCCAGCATGCGCAGCATCAGCGTCCGCATGCCGCTGCCGAGCGACGCGGCGGCCCCCTCGCCCCGCACGCCGCGCAGCCAGCGCTCCACCTGGTCCATGTCGCTCACCGACAGCGCCTCGATGTTCAGGACGATGTTGTAGTAGTAGCGCGAGCCGTCGCGCTCGGGGAGCAGCGTCACCCGCAGCGGCCGCTCGAGCAGCAGCTGCGCCGTGGACAGCGTCGCGAAGCTGCCAATGTCCTCCAGCCGGTCGCCGTTGCGGCGCGCGAGGCGGTAGCGCTGCGCCGACGGGTCGTACTGGATGATCAGCTCCCAGTCCTGATGGCCCTCCAGGTCGTTGAACAGGCCCCCCACGCGCCAGAGCTCCAGCCGGAAGCGCATGGACGCGGGAAACCCGCTCCGCACCAGGTCCCGCATGTCGGGGTCGCCGAACAGGTTGGTCGTCGTCACGAGCGCCACCCGCGTGGCTGCCGTTGGCGGCGCCACGTCGAGCTGCACGCGACGCTGCGCGTGCGCCGGCGTCGCCCCCAGCAGGAGCAGGGCGGCCACCATGGCTGACGCGCGACGGGAGCGCTTCACCGGCTAGAAGCGGTGCCGCACGCGAACGAACACGTTCAGCGGCTCGGTCGGGTCGGACAGCGCCTTCGCCATGTAGATCCCGATCCGGTCGAAGTCGAGCCCCGCGCCGATGTCGGTGCGATAGCTCGACAGCGGCGGCAGCACCGAGCGCGCGTAGTTCAGCGTGCTCCCCGGGGAGTTCACCAGCCATCCGCGCCCCGCATCGGCAAAGAACACCCACTGCCCGTCGGCGCTGAACCGGGTGCGGCGCGCCGAGCCGAGCGCGCGGCGGTCCGACAGCGAGATGTGTGCGTCGCTCCGGTACTCCAGCTGCCCCAGCGCGATGCGCTCGCACTGCGCGGGATGTCCCGCCGGCGCATCACTCGTGGAGCAGGTACCCACGTCCCGCTCGCCATGCGTGCGGAAGTCGAACCCCGGCACCGTGCCGGGACCGTCGATCGAGAGCCGGCGCTGCAGGGGCAGGGGATCGCCGCTCAGCCAGCCGCCGAGCACCAGGCGCAGGTTGAGCGAGGTGCCGGGCGAGAGCCGGTTGTAGCGCCGCACATCGAGGAAGCCCCGCTGGTAGCGGGTCGACGCGACCAGCAGCCCGCGGACGTCGGGCGACGTCGGCGCCGCATCGTCGATCGTCCCGGTGCCGCGCTCGAAGTCCGCGAGCAGGTACCAGCCCGCCCACGGGTTGAACACGTCGTTTCGCGTGTCCACTCGCAGCGTGGCGTGCAGCACGTGGAAGCGCCCGGCATCCACTTCGGGGTTGGCGCGCCACGCGAGCTCGTTGCGGAACAGCGTCAGCGGGTCGTGCGCCGTCCGGCTGCGCCACCGCTCGTCGCCGTACGACAGCGTGAAGTCCGCGTTGTCGGTCGCGCGGGCCGCCGCATACAGCTGCCCGCCGTGCCGGCCGTAGTAGTCCCGGTAGTCCCGATGGAACAGGAACGACGCGAGCCCCACCTCGGCGTTCGAGAGCTGCCAGCTCTCCACGGCGTCCACCACGTCGAACAGGCGGCCGCCGAGCGTCGCGCCGTACTCGCGTCCCACCCGCAGCTCGCCGCGCACCTCGTGGCCCACGTCGGGTGCGGACGACGTGAAGCTGCTCGCCGTGCGCAGGATCGCGAACGCGTCGAGGCGCAGGTGTCCCCACCCCTGGTCACGGTAGAGCACCGGCCCCACCCGCACGGGCAGCCCTTCCACGCGGTTGTACACGCCCGCGCTGGCGACCTCCAGCCGGTTCGAGTTTCGCTGCTGCCGCCGCTCCAGCCGCCGCCACCACTGCTCGCTCGGGCGGCCGTCGTCACGCAAGGCCACCAGCTGGTCGTCGGTGATCACGTAGTGCAGCGGCGCATGATGGATGCGCGTCTCCCCGCCGATCGTCGCCGTGGACAGCCCCTCCACCTCGCCGCCGACCACCAGCAGGTCGCCGTCGATGCGCGCGCCCGGCTGGAAGATGACGTCCGAGTTGATGGCGAGCACGCGCCCCATCACGTGGCCGGCGATCTCCAGGGGTCCGTTCAGCACCGCCACGTCGCCGCGCACCACCTGGCCCGCGGCGATCGTCACGCGGTCGGTGGCGCGCAGGGTCGTCGTCGCGTTGAACAGCGCCGCCACCTCCAGGGCTACCTCGTGCGGCAGGCCAGCCGGCACGCGCGCCGTGTCGCGCGACGTCTGCTGTCCGCGCGCCGGGATGGCGGCCGACAGCGCGGTGAGCAGCGCGAGTGCGAGAGAACGCATGGCGAAGGGGTGAAGTGACGAGACGCGCCGGACAGGCCGCTCGGATGCCGCGTGGGCGCTGCTACCCCGTACGACGAACGCAGGTTGCGTGTCGCGACCGGCCCTCACTCGTCGCCCACGGGAATGTCGAGCCGCCGCATCCGGCGGTACAGGTTCGCGCGGTCGGTCTTGAGCCGGCGCGACGCCTCGGCCACGTTGCCCCCGGCCGCCGACAGCGCGTGCACGATGAGCGTGCGCTCGTGCTCGTCCAGCGTGTCGGTGAGCGACTCGTGCGGCGCCGACGATGGAGACGGCGCCGCGCCGCCAGGGCGCGGCCCGCTCTCCACGGGAAGCACGCCCAGCACCATCGACTCGTCCACGTCGGCGCCGGCGTGCAGGATGCCCAGCCGCTCCACGATGTTCGCCAGCTCGCGCACGTTGCCGGGCCAGCGGTACCGCACCAGGGCGGCGACCGCTCCGGCGGTGAACTGCGGGGGACGCCGCCCGGTGCGCGAGCGCTGCACCTCGGCGAAGTGCGCCACCAGCGCCGGAATGTCGCCGGGCCGGTCGCGCAGGGGCGGGATCTCGATGGGAATCACGTTCAGGCGGAAGAGCAGGTCCTCGCGAAAGCTTCCCTCCACGACGCAGCGGCGCAGGTCCCGGTTCGTCGCGCTCACGATGCGGACGTCCACGCGGATCGTCTTGCCTCCGCCCACACGCTCGATCTCCCGCGCCTCGATGGCGCGCAGCAGCTTGGCCTGCGCCTCGAGCCCCAGGTCGCCCACTTCGTCCAGGAAGAGCGTGCCGGTGTGCGCCATCTCGAACCGCCCGATGCGACGGTCGGTGGCGCCGGTGAATGCGCCCTTCTCGTGCCCGAACATCTCGCTCTCCACGAGGTCGCGTGGAATGGCGGCGCAGTTCACCCGCACGAACGGGCGGTCCTTCCGCGTGCTCCCGAAGTGGATCGCCGACGCCACCAGCTCCTTGCCCGTCCCGGACTCGCCGGTGACGAGCACGCGCGCATCCGTCGGTGCCACGCGCCCGATCAGCTCGCGCACGCGGGCCATCTCCTGGCTGTCGCCGATCATCTCGCCCGCCAGCCCGAGATCCTCGCGCAGCGTCCGCGCCTCGCGCCGCACGCGCCGCAGCTCCAGCGCCGATCCCAGCGCCAGCAGGATCCCCTCGGGCGAGAGCGGCTTCTCCAGGAAGTTGAAGGCGCCCAGCTTCGTCGCCTGCACCGCATCGCTCAGCCCCGCCTTCCCGCTCATCATGATCACCGGCACGTCCGGCACCATCTCCCGCAGCCGCGCGAGGGTCTGCAGCCCGTCCAGCTCTCCCGGGATCATCAGGTCCAGCAGCACCACGTCGGGACAGCTCTCGCCCACGCGGGCGAGCCCCACGGCCCCCTCGGCCGCGTCGCGCACCTCGTAGCCCTCGCTGGTGAGCAGCGCGCCCACCATGCGCCGGATGTTCGGCTCGTCGTCGACGATCAGGACGCTCGACATGTGCGCGCGGTCAGTGCGGCGTGCCGACGCGCGCGACGATCGCTTCGAGTCTCGGCATCGTCGGCTACCTGGGCGTGAAGGTGGTGGGCGCCGGAGGCGGGGCGGCGCCGGTCCGGTCGGCGAGCAGCTTGGTCGTGAAGCGCTGGCCCTCCGAGATGCGCTCCACCTCCACGGCGATCGCATCGATCGCCTGCTCCATCCGCTCCAGTCGCGCGGAGGCGTCGGCGGTGAGCGCCGGTGCCGCGGGGCGGCTGTCCATGCGCCGCGCATAGGCCTTCGCGAGCGGGATGCCGATCGCCATGATCGGCACCGAGGCAATCGCGAGAATCGGGATCAGTACGCCGTCAATCTGCATGGGTTCTCCATTCTCCAGTGATCGTGCCCTCCACCGGCAGCAGCAGGCGGATCGTCGTGCCCTCGCCGGGTCGGCTCTCCGCCGCGACCGCGCCATGATGCGCCAGCAGCGTCTGTCGCACGATGGCCAGCCCCAGCCCCGTCCCGCCCGCCTTGTGCGTGACGTACGGCTCCCAGATGCGCTCCAGCCGGCTCTCGGGGATGCCGCTGCCGCGATCGCGCACCGCGATCTCCACCGCCGGCCGGCCGGCGTGCATCGCGTGCTGCACGCGCAGCTCGATCGGCGAGCCCGGCGGGCCGGCTTCCACCGCGTTGAGCAGCACGTTCGTGAGCGCGCGGCCCAGCGCGTCCACGTGGCCCGGCACGAAGGGCAGGTCGTCGGCGACCTGCACCGTCACCGGCGTCTCGATGGGCACCGCGCTCCGCGCGGCCGCGCGCGCCAGCTCGCCGAGATCCACCGGGGCACGCGGTCCCTCGGGCAGCCGCCCGAACAGCGCGAAGCTGCGTGCCATCTCGTCCAGCCGCTTCGACTCCGCGTCCAGCACCTCCACCGTCTCCGCCAGCCCCGGGGGCGCCTCGCGCCGCAGCTGCGCGATCGCGAACCGGATCGGCGTGAGCGGGTTCTTGAGCTCGTGGGCCACCTGCCGCGCCGACTCGCGCAGCGCCGTGGCGCGCTCGGCCTCCAGCGCCCGCGCGCGGCCGAGACGCAGCTCGGCGGCCATCTCGCGCATGCGGTTGCGCAGCATCACGAACTCCGGCGCGCCCTTGCGCGGCGGGCCCTCGGGCAGCGGCTCGCCACGCTCGATCGTCGCCGTCCATCCCACCAGCTCGCTCAGCGGGCGGCTCAGGTTGCGGCTCAGGTGGCCCGCCACGCGCGAGGCGAGCAGCGCGAACAGGAGCGACGCCGACAGCGCGACGAGCAGCGCGACGACCGGCGCGCGCCGCGTCATCAGGAACTCCATCTGGCGCCCGCGGAGCAGCCCTTCGTCCAGCGCGCGCTGGTGCTCCTCGAGCAGCGCACGCTGTGGCGCGGTCAACGTCGCCGTGCGCACCGCCCCGAGCGCCGCGGCGCCCGACGACGCGATGCGCTCCATCGCCGGCGTCGTGCCCAGCAGCGGCAGCGCGCGCACCACCGTCAGCTCCCACGCGGCCGCGAGCACGATCGTGGGGATGAGGGCGAAGGCGAGAAGGATGAGGAAGAGACGAGCGCGAAAGCCGACCTGCTTCACGAGGCTCCGTACGGGCGGGCGTGCGGGAGGTTTCGGGGGAAAGATACGGTCGGGTGACGGGAGAAGGGATGAGGGATTAGGGATTAGGAACTCGCCGTCATCCTGCTGGCCCGCAGGGCCGGACAGGATCTTCCGTCCATGCACGCGTGGCCAGCCCCCGCGCAGGGAGCGAAGACTGCCGAGAGGGCGCCCGCCCTCGCTTCGCTCGAGCAGGGTGACATCCGCTCGGGATGCCAGCCGGTTCCTGATCCCTGATCCCTGATCCCTTCTCCCCCATGCGCACCCACACCACCTACCGCACCTTCACCACGACGGCTCGTCAGGAGATCATCGACATCACGGACGACGTCGAGGCCTGCCGCGCCGCGGCCCGGATCGTCGACGGGATGGTGCTCGTCTCGGCGATGCACATCTCCGCGTCCGTCTTCGTGAACGACCACGAGCCCGGGCTCTGGGCCGACATCCTCGAGTGGCTCGAGCAGCGGATCGCCCCCTGGGACGCGACGGCCTATCGGCACAACCGCGGCACCGGCGAGGACAACGCGGCCGCGCACCTGCGCTCCCTCGTCATGGGACACGAGGTCATCGTGCCGGTCACGAACGGCGCCCTCGACCTCGGCCCCTGGCAGCGCGTCTTCTACGGCGAGTGGGACGGCCAGCGCCCGAAACGGGTGCTGTTCAAGGCCATAGGCGTCTGAGAAAAGGGCGTGAGCGGTGAGCGGTGAGCGGTCGGCGGTAGAAGCGTCCCGAGGTCCGGCCGCAAACCGCCAACTGCTCACCGCAAACGCCCTTTTTGCTCCCGACCTTCCCAACTCGTTTAATGGCACTAGATTACGCCCTCGGCCACTCAGGGAGGCGCGAGCACCATGCCCGCGGCGCCAGGGGTGACCGGTCAATGACGATGTCGGCGTGATCGGTGCCGCCCTTCAAAACCGCGATGTGAGCGGTGGGGCGAGCCGGTCGACGTACGCATCGCGAACCGCCTCTCACGCAGCCGCCGCGCTTGCCGACCACCTCGGTCGGGCGGACCGCCGCGAGGGAGAGCGCCGGGCGCTGTACTGCGATGCAGGCAGCCCCGCTCACATGCCATGCGTCGCATGACGCAAGGGACTCATGAATCCACGCAACTCGCGGAACAGCCCGTCGCGCTCAGGCGCCGCGCTCATCCACCGCGGACCCCAGGCGCACAGCGCCGCGCCCAGCTACGGCACCGGCGCCGGCTACCCGCCCGCGATGCACGCCCCGAACGCCGCCCTGCTCATCGACTTCGACAACGTCACCATGGGCATCCGGTCGGACCTCGGCAACGAGCTCCGCACCCTCCTCGGCTCCGACATCATCAAGGGCAAGGTCGCCGTCCAGCGCGCCTACGCCGACTGGCGCCGCTACCCGCAGTACATCGTCCCGCTCGCCGAGTCGTCCATCGACATGATCTTCGCGCCGGCCTACGGGTCGTCCAAGAAGAACGCGACGGACATCCGCCTCGCCGTGGACGCCATCGAGCTCCTGTTCACCAGGCCCGAGATCGGCACGTTCATCCTCCTCTCCGGCGACAGCGACTTCGCGAGCCTCGTCAACAAGCTCAAGGAGTACGGCAAGTACGTCATCGGCGTCGGCATCCGGGAGTCGTCGAGCGACCTGCTCGTCATGAACTGCGACGAGTACTACAGCTACAACGCGCTCGCCGGCCTCGTGAAGAACAACGAGGACGAGCCGGCCAAGAAGTGGGATCCATGGGAGCTCGTCACCGAGGCGGTGCAGCGCATGAAGCGCAACGGCGACGTCATGCGCTCCGACCGCCTGAAGCAGGTGATGGTCGAGATCGACAACTCGTTCGACGAGAAGGATCTCGGCATGGCCAAGTTCTCCCGCTTCGTGCAGGACGCCACGCAGCGCGGGCTGATCTCCGCCACCAAGCTCGAGAACGGGCAGCTCGAGATCGGCCTGCCGAGCGGCGCCAAGGGTGAAGTCCGCGCCGCCGAGACCGCCGCCGCCGACGAAGCCGCCGGCAACGACGCGCCCCGGCTCGATGCCGCCGCGACGGCTGCCGCCGACGCCAAGCGCGAAGGCGGCCGTGGACGCCGTGGACGCCGTGGCCGTGGCCGCGACCGCGACGATCGTCCGCGTGGCGACACGACGGAGCTCGCCCTGGACGGCGAGTCGGAAGTCGCCGTGCCGGTGCATGCGGATCCGGCACCGGAAGCCGCTGCCGCGGCCCCCGCGGCCCGTGGCGGTCGTCCGGAGCGCACGCCGCGTC
>JAQBPZ010000100.1 GCA_028287225.1 Gemmatimonadota bacterium | reverse complement strand
CTGGGCGGTCGGCTACCTCGCGATCTTCGGCGTGGGGACGATCGCGGGGATGATGCTGATCACCGCCTCCATTGCCGCACCCGCGCTCTTCGCGACGCGCCGCTTCCACGGCATGAACCGGACGTTGCGGATCGCGTCGGGGGTGGCCAGCGTCGCGTTCGGGCTCTTCCTGGCGCACCGCATCGGGTTCGTGGACGGACTGTTCACCGCCACCCCGTCGTGGTCGCCGCAGTGAGCCGGCGGGCGCGCACCGGAGTGCGCGCCGCCAGGCCGGACGCGCCGATCGTGGACGCCGCGCGTGGCCGGACGTTCGGGACCCGCCTGCGCCGCTGGTTTCGCGCGAACGGGCGCGACCTCCCGTGGCGCGCGACGCGCGATCCGTATCACGTCCTCGTCTCCGAGCTCATGCTCCAGCAGACGCAGGTCTCACGGGTGGTACCGAAGTACGCCGAGTTCCTCGAGCAATTCCCGACGCTGCACCATGTGGCGCGGGCGCGTCCGGCGCGCGTCACGGAGGCGTGGGCAGGACTCGGCTACTACGCCCGCGCGCGCAACCTTCATGCGCTCGCGCGTCTCGTGACCGACGGGGGCCGCGACGCCGCCGGCACGCTGCCGCCGGATGCCGCGGACCTCCGCGCGCTGCCGGGAATCGGGGCCTACACGGCGGGCGCCGTGAGCTCGTTCGCGTACGAGCGACGCGCCGAGCTGGTGGACACCAACGTGGCGCGCGTCATCAAGCGCGTGTTCGCGCCGGAGGTGGACCTGAAGTCGGGCGCCGGCCAGAAGCGGCTGTGGTCCATTGCGCGCGAGATCCTGCCGCGCACCGGCAAGGCCTGCTGGACGCACAACCAGGCCGTCATGGAGCTCGGCGCCCTGATCTGCACCGCCCGCGTGGCGCGCTGCGGGGTGTGCCCCGTGCGGACAGTGTGCGCCACGCACGGAACTGCCTGAACCGCGTTGGCGGTTGGCGGTGAGCGGTTGGCGGTAGAAGCGTCCCGAGGCCTGACCGCTCACCGCCAACCGCAAACCGCAAACCGCTAACGCCCTTCAAGGAATCTACTTCCGCACCGCATCCTTTCCGCCACCGCGGCCGCCGTGCGAGATCGTCGACTCGTACGCGCGCTCGCCGTAGCCGGTGTAGATCTGGCGGGGCCGCGCGATCTTCTGCTCCTTGTCCAGCAGCATCTCCTCCCACTGGGCCAGCCAGCCCGCGGTGCGCGCGACGGCGAACAGCACGGTGAAGAAGTCCGTGGGGAACGCCATCGAGCGGTAGATCAGCCCCGTGTAGAAGTCCACGTTGGGGTAGAGCTTGCGCGAGATGAAGTACTCGTCGCTCAGCGCGATGCGCTCCAGCTCCAGCGCGATCTCCAGGTCCTTGTCGATGCCGACGACCTTGAACACGTCGTCCGCCAGCTTCTTCACGATGCGCGCGCGCGGGTCGTAGCTCTTGTACACGCGGTGGCCGAAGCCCATGAGCTTCCCCTTGCCGGCCTTCACGCTCTCGATGAAGGCGGGGATGTTCTTCTTGTCCCCGATCTCCTTGATCATGTGCAGCACCGCCTCGTTCGCGCCGCCGTGCAGCGGGCCATACAGCGCCGCGATGCCGCCGGCCACGGCCGAGAACGGGTCCACGTGCGAGCTGCCGATGGCGCGCACCGCGTTCGTGGAGCAGTTCTTCTCGTGGTCCGCGTGGAGGATGAACAGCACCTCCAGCGCCTTCACGAACGCCGGGTTGCCCTCGTACTTCGGCTCGGACATCCGCGCGACCATCGACAGGAAGTTCTCGACGTACCCCAGGTCATTATCCGGATAGATGAATGGCAGTCCCTTCACGTGGCGGAAGCAGAACGCCGCGAGCGTCGGCAGCTTGGCGAGCAGGCGCACGATGCTGATGTGGCGCTCGGCCGGATCCTCGATGTTCTTGGCGTCGGGATAGAAGGAGGACAGCGCCGCGACCGAGCTGCAGAGCATCGACATCGGGTGCGCGTCGTAGCGGAAGCCCTGGAGAAAGGTCTTGATGTTCTCGTGCACGTACGTGTGGTACGTGATCTGGTGCTTCCAGTCGTCGTACTCCGTCTGCGTGGGCAGCTCGCCGTTGCGCAGCAGCCACGCCGTCTCCAGGAAGCTCGCCTTCTCGGCCAGCTGCTCGATGGGGTAGCCGCGGTAGCGGAGGATCCCCTTGTCGCCGTCGATGAACGTGATGGCGCTCTTGCACGACGCCGTGTTCATGAATGCCGGATCGTACGTCATCAGCCCGAACTCGTCTGGCTTCTGCTTGATCTGGCGAAGGTCCATCGCGCGGATCGCGGTGTCGCCTTCCGTGGCTGGCGGCATGATCGGCACGCTGTAGCTCGTGCCGGTCCGCGTATCCCTGATCTCGAGCGCACTCGTCGCGCCCGCTGCATTCGACTCGGTCTTGCTCATGTCCCCGTCTCCCTGGAGATGCACTGCGCGTCGGCGGGCCCGCGCCCGGCCGCGCGTGAAATGTATCGGCGTGCCGGGCGTGGCGACATTGGCGCGGGCCGCGCCCGCGCCGGCGCGCCGGCTATTCTTCGGGGCCCGCCATCCCGCCCGTGCCTCGGATCCCGAGCTCGTCATGTTCACGGACCCCGCTGCCCACCTCTCCACCTCGCGCCTGATCGTCGCGGCCGTCGCCGCCCTGGTGGCCGGCGCGGTGAACTCCGTGGCAGGTGGGGGCACGCTGCTCACCTTCCCGTCGCTGATCGCGGGCGGACTCACCCCGCTGGCCGCGAACGCCACGAGCACGGTGGCCCTCCTGCCGGGCGCGCTGAGCAGCATGCTCGGGTACCGCGACGAGCTGGCCGGCGGTCGACGCTGGGCGGTGGCGCTGGCCCTGCCGAGCCTGCTCGGGGGCGGCCTGGGCGCGGTGCTGCTGCTGCACACCCCGGGCGCGGTGTTCGATCGCGTGGTGCCCTGGCTGGTGCTCGGCGCCACGACGCTCTTCCTGCTGCAGCGCCCCCTCCTGCGGCGGATCCGTGGGGACGCCCTCCGCGCGGACGACGAGATGGATCACCGGCGGCTCACCCCTGCCCTCCTCGCCGGCCAGCTGGGCGTGGGCGTGTACGGCGGCTACTTCGGCGCGGGCGTCGGCATCCTGATGCTCGCCGCGCTGGGCTTCATGGGGTTCACGAACATCCATCGCATGAACGGCCTCAAGAACTGGGGCGGCTTCTGCATGAACCTCGTGGCGGCGGGGATCTTCGCCTTCAGCGGCATCGTGGACTGGCCCGTGGCGGCGACGATGGCGGTGGCGTCGATCGCCGGCGGCTACATGGGCTCGCGGCTCGCGCAGCGCGTGCCGCAGGGGGCGGTGCGCGGATTCGTCGCGGTGGTCGGGCTCACCTCGGGGATCTGGCTCCTGCTGCGCTGACGCACGGGACGGGGCGTCACGCCGCATCAGGAACCGTGCGCCACGAGACTCCTGCTTCGGCCCCGGGACTCCTGCGTCGAAGGTACGCGAATGACCGCGAACCTCCGGAGCGAATCCCCCTCGAATCACATCACTTCCGGGTGAGACTCCGCCCGCGAGCCGGTGGAATTGATGGTGGACTCGCGTCGAGCCGCATCACCGTGCGAGGTGTCGCCTGGTCGCCATCGACCG
>JAQBPZ010000082.1 GCA_028287225.1 Gemmatimonadota bacterium | reverse complement strand
GACCGCGGACACGCACGATCACGCGCAGGGCACCCTTGCCGCCCGATGCGAGCTTGCTCTCCGTCGGCTCGCCCTTGACGAGCCACTTGATGGTGGCGGGCAGCCGGTTGGCCGCGCGGGCACCGGGCGAGCCCTTCTCCTCGCCGACGACGAAGAGGAGGTCGACACGCTCCTCGCCGCTCATGGCGAGCCGCTGTCCGGCGACGAGCATGGCGGCCGCGATGCCCTTGGCATCGGACGATCCGCGTCCGTACAACCGGTCGCCTTCGAGGCGCGGCCCGATGAATGGCGGCACGGTATCCAGGTGCGTGGACAGCGTGACTCCCCCGCCCTTTCGCGTGGCCCACACGTTGGAACGGCCCGCTTCGACTTCCTGCAGCGTCACGTTCCATTCCCGCGCGACGAGCCAGCGCGCGACGAAGTCCACGGCGTCGCGCTCGCGGCCGGTGGTGGAATCGATGGACAACAGTTCGGTGGCAAGTGCGACGACGTCAGTCATCGCGGAAAGATAGCGGCGAAACGCGCATCGCCAGTCCCATCTGCAGCATCCGGCGGAGCTGCGATACCCGGAGTGGGGATTGAACCCACACGACCTTGCGGTCACGGGATTTTAAGTCCCGCGCGTCTGCCAGTTTCGCCATCCGGGTGAGGAAAATGACAGCACTACCTACGACAAACGGACGACAAGCGGGAAACGGGACTCGAACCCGCGACCCCAACCTTGGCAAGGTTGTGCTCTACCAACTGAGCTATTCCCGCACGACGCTCGTGAATTCGATGGGTGCTGCCGATACTACCACTCATCACGAGCCAACCACCGTCTCATGAACATCTGGCTACCAACACGACATGTGCCAGCGTCACGATCCGGCCCAGGTGGAGGTGAGGGGAATCGAACCCCTGACCTCTTGAATGCCATTCAAGCGCTCTCCCAACTGAGCTACACCCCCGGACCCTGCTGCTACGCAGCGCGTCGTGACAACGTTGCGCGGCATAGCGGCAGGAACCACCAAACATAGCGGGGGGTATATCGAGTGTCAAGAAAAGAGGGCTGGCGGAATCGTATCAGGCCGGTAATTTGCACGGCCTCGGGACAACTGGTCCCGAGTGCAGCAGTACACCTCGGTTCCGCGTCCGTCAGTCCGTCATGGCGCCCCGAGGCCGAGCCCAATTCACAGTAGCAGGGCGACGCCACCGCCGGCCGTCATCGTGACGACACCGGACGACGAGTTTCATGGCCGTCGCAGCTCATAGATGCCTACTCTCACGCGTAGGACCTGTCCGAGGCACCAATGACCGAAGTCAAGAAGCCAGTTCGGCGTCGCCGCACGGCCCCCGCGGGGATCGCGCCCAACGAGCCCGAGCGCGACATCCTGGATCAGTACCTGTACGAGGTCTCCACCTATCCCCTGCTCAAGGGGACGGAGGAGATCGATCTCGCCAAGAAGATCCGCGCCGGCGACCAGGACGCCCTCCAGGAGCTCGTGAAGCGCAACCTGCGCTTCGTCATCTCCGTCGCGAAGAAGTACCAGAATCGCGGCCTGCCCCTCATCGACCTCATCGGTGAAGGCAACGTCGGCCTGCTCACGGCCGCGCGGAAGTTCGACCCCGACCAGGGCGTCAAGTTCATCTCGTATGCGGTGTGGTGGATCCGCCAGGCCATCCTCTCCGCGCTCGCGCGGCAGGGCCGCACGGTCCGCGTTCCCCTCAACCGCACGGCGGACCTCTCCCGCATCATCAAGGCGAGCGAGATCCTCCGGCAGAAGCTGAACCGCGAGCCGAGCCCCGAGGAGCTGA
Source organism: Gemmatimonadota bacterium (assembly GCA_028287225.1). Lineage (GTDB taxonomy): Bacteria > Gemmatimonadota > Gemmatimonadetes > Gemmatimonadales > Gemmatimonadaceae > AG11. Next base: position 7,608 of record JAQBPZ010000082.1, on the reverse strand, counting down.
GCCAGCTCACCGGGCTGTCGGTCGACGTCGTGCAGTCGCTCGCCGCGCTCAACACGAGCGACGTGCGGCTCGACGCGCCGATGGATCCCGAGGGCGACCGGTCGCTCATCGAGCGCTTCGTTGCCGACGAGATGCCGGACACCGAGGAAGAGGCGATGAACCGCTTCCTCACCGACGAGATCGAGCAGGCGCTCTCCACGCTGCCGCCGCGCGACGCGAAGGTGCTGCGCCTGTACTTCGGCCTGGAAGGCGGCCGCGAGCATACGCTCGAGGAGATCGGCTCCATGCTCGGCGTCACCCGCGAGCGGGTCCGCCAGCTTCGCGACCGCGCCCTCAAGCGCCTCCGCGAAGGCGACGTCGGTCGCGCGCTCGGCTCGTTCGCAGCGTAGGGCCGTCGTCCCTCTGCTTCCTGGCGTAGGTCGTCGTCTCTCTGCTTCCTGGCGTACGTCGTCGTCTCTCTGCTTTTTGGCGTAGGCCGTCGTCCCACTGCTTTTTGGCGTACGCGAATCCTGCGAACCCTGCGGGAGCGAATTCCCGCGAGCGGTTTCGCTTGAGTTGAAGGCTCCAGGCGCGAACAGCCTGAGGTGATGGTGGACTGACGACGGGCCGGGATCTCGCGCTGAGATTCCGGCCCGTCGGCCATTCATCATTGGCCTTCGCTGCCGCCAGGCGGAGACGTCCCCGCCGGGAGGCGTCGCGACGATTCGCTCCCGCAGGGTTCGCACGATTCGCGTACGCCAAGAGGCCACGAATTCGCGTACGCCAAGAGGCAAGGAGCGGCGACGAGGCGGGGTCAGGTGGCCCGGCGAGGCCGCGCGCAAGATCTGGCACGACGCGCGCCCCGGTATCACGTTTCTGCTGTCGGGCGTCTCCCGATCCACCGACTCACCCCCGACATGCGCTTCGCGCAGGCGGGGCAGGCTGCATCACTGTTCGACCGTCCCGATGATCCAGCTCAAGAACGTCCACAAGGCCTTCGGTCCCAAGCGCGTCCTCGACGGCTTCACGCTCGACGTGCCCGAGGGAGAGACGATGGTCATCATCGGCTACTCGGGCACGGGCAAGTCGGTGGCGATCAAGCACATCGTCGGGCTGCTGGAGCCCGACTCCGGGGAGGTCTGGGTCGACGGCCAGAACGTGCCCGAGCTGCCGCGGCGCGAGCTGTACGCGCTGCGCTCGCGCATCGGCTACGTGTTCCAGTTCGCCGCGCTGTTCGACTCGTTCACCATCGGCGAGAACGTCGCGATGGGGCTGCGCAAGCAGGGCGAGCTCACGGAGAGCGAGATCGTGCAGCGCGTGGACGAGGCGCTCGACCTGGTGGACCTGCCCAACGTGCGCAGCCGCTTTCCCGCCGAGCTCTCGGGCGGCATGCGCAAGCGCGTCGGCATCGCGCGCGCCATCGCGCTGCGTCCGAAGTACATCCTATACGACGAGCCCACCACGGGCCTCGACCCGGTCACGAGCGCGGTCATCGACCAGCTCATGGTGCGCATGCGCGAGAAGCTGAACGTCACCGGCGTAGTGATCACGCACGACATGCGCAGCGCATTCACCGTGGGCACGCGCATCGCGATGCTCTACCAGGGGCGCGTGCGCTGGCAGGGCACGATCGACGAGATCCGCCGCACCACGGATCCGCTGGTCCGCCAGTTCGTCGAGGGCAGGCCGACGGTGGACGACGACAGCGTGCCGAGCGGCAGCGCCGATGCGCTCCCGGTCTCCCGCTAGCGCGCGCCCTCGATGACGCGCACGCGTGCCCAGCGCGAAACCTCCGCCGGCGGCGTCGTCTACCGGCTGGAGGCGGGCACGCCCGTGTTCCTCCTGATCCGCGACAGCTACGCCAACTGGGGGTTTCCCAAGGGACACCTGGAATCGGGCGAGCGGCCAGAGGACGCAGCGCTGCGCGAGGTGCGCGAGGAGACCGGGCTCGCCCAGCTCTCGGTGCGCGGGACGATCGACACGATCGACTGGTACTTCCGCTTCCGTGGCCGGCTGATCCACAAGGTCTGCCATTTCTTCCTGATGGAGACGCCGGAGTCGGTGACCGCCCCACAGCAGGCAGAGGGGATCACCGCCTGCCAGTGGCTCGCGTACGAATCGGCGGAGACCTCGGTGTCGTATGCGAACGCGCGACACGTGCTGCGTCGCGCGCAGGAGATGATTGCCGCCGCCGCCGATCCCGGCTCCGCGACCCCCTCGTCCGCCGCATCGCCGCCGGCGGAGGAGACGCCCGCTCAGCTCGGTCTGCTGCTGGACGATGGCGGCGCGTCATGACGGCGTCGCCCGTCCGCTCGGCGGCACCGCTGCCGCTCGTGGTGCTGTACACCACGCGGGAGCGCGCGCGCGTGCTGGTGCGGGCCGCATTCCCGCGGCGGCGCGCGCGGCTGATGCTCACGCGCACCGCCGAGGAGCTGGAGCAGACCTTTCGCGGCGTGCTGGTGGACGCGGCCATCGTGGACCTGTCCGCGGCGCAGGACGACACCTGGCGAGCGGCGGGGCTGGCGCGCGAGTTTCCGAGCGTCCCGTTCTACGGGCTCACCACCCTCCGGCCGGCGGAGGCACCGGCGCTGGCGCAGTGCGCCGCGCTGGAGTTCGCGGACGTGCTGGTGGAGTCGGTGGACGACGGTATCCAGCGCGACCTGGTGCTGCGGCAGGCCTTCTCGACGCGCTTCGCGGGCGCGCTGAGCGAGCCGCCCGATTCGCTGGCGCTCGAGACGCCGCTCCAGCGGTCGGCGTGGCGCTCCATCGTCGGGTGGGGCGGCCGTCCCGTTCGCACCCAGCTGCTGGCGGACTCGCTCGGCGTGACGCGCGAGCACCTGAGCCGGACCTTCGCGGCGGACGGCGCACCGAACCTCAAGCGCGTGATCGACCTCGTGCGGCTGATCGCCGCCGCGGAGCTCGCCAAGAATCCCGGCTACGACGTGCGCGACGTGGCCGAGGTGCTGGACTTCGCGAGCTCGTCGCACCTGAGCAGCACGGCGCAGCGCATCGTCGGCACCAAGCCGGCGTCGCTCGCGCGGCTGCGCGCGGTGGACCTGGTGGAGCGCTTCACGAAGGGACACGGGCGGAGCCGGGGCTAGGCGACGCACGCTCGGCCGCATCCCGCTCGGCGACCTGCCGGTCGAGGTAGACCAGGAAGCCGCCGAGCATGCGCGCGAGCTGGGCGGAGCGGGCGACGAAGTCCGTGAACGGGGCGGCGGGCACGAGCTCCGCCTGGCGGGCCACCGCCAGCTCGCTCTCCAGCCGCAGCAGCGCGCGCTTGGCGAGCATGTACGACTCGCGCTGCTCGGCGGGGGTGTAGCGGGCGTAGCCGTCGGCGATGTGGGTGCCGACGGCGAGGGCGGTGGTCATGATCGCATCGGAGACGACGCGGGTCTCGCGGCGGGCGTGCTGGCGCATCACGCGCACGACGTCGCCGCCCAGGGCAACGGAATCCTGCCAGATGCGAAGGTCGCGCAGCCCCGAGGTCATGGGGGCAGGGTAGGGGGCGCCGGGGCCGGGCACGGCACCGTTCGGGCGCGGATCGGGGCGAATTGCCCGCTCCGGTCACGACATCGTCGTGTCCGCCGGCGCCGGGAACTGCCTCAATGCAGAGGGCGCAGAGGGGAACGGCGAGGACGCGGAGGAACTGCTGATCGGGCATTCCCCTCCGTGCCCTCCGTGTCCTCCGTGGTAAAACGCTCTTGCAACGGCATTTAACCACAGGGGACACAGAGGGCACGGAGGACTGCTTCCAAAGTTGTTACCCTCCTCTGCGTCCTCGCCGTTCTCCTCAGCGCCCTCCGCGTCGAGCAGTCGACCTTCACCGGCCGGGTTTCGACGCCCGCCTGGAGACTGGTTAGCTTTCCTCGCAGTTGCTTCTCCCCCCGGCTTGTGATAATTTTCACAAGCTGGATCAAGGACTCCCTGCCCGCTCTTTCCGACCCTCCGTATGGCAACCGAAACCACGCTGCGCCCCGGCGAGATCAAGGACATCCTCCTCAAGGAGATCGAGGCCGCCGACCTCCACGAGCTCGACGTCGAGGAAGTCGGTTCCGTCCTCGAGGTGAAGGACGGGATCGCCCGCATCTACGGCCTGCAGAAGGCCATGGCCGGCGAGATGCTCGAGGTCCATTCCAGCGAGACGGGCAACACGATCACCGCCCTCGCGCTGAACCTCGAGGAGGACAACATCGGCGCCGTGGTGCTCGGTGACTACCTCCAGCTCAAGGAGAGCGACGAGGTGCGCCGCACCGGCCGCGTGCTCGAGGTCCCGGTGGGCCACGCCCTCCTCGGCCGCGTCGTCGACGCGCTCGGCCGCCCGATCGACGGCAAGGGCGAGATCCTCACCACGACGACCCGCAAGGTGGAGAGCGAGGCGCCCGGCATCATCGTGCGCCAGCCGGTCAAGGAGCCGATGCAGACGGGCATCAAGTCGATCGACGCGATGATCCCGATCGGGCGCGGCCAGCGCGAGCTGATCATCGGCGACCGCGGCACCGGCAAGACGGCCATCGCGATCGACACGATCATCAACCAGAAGGGCAATGGCGTGTACTGCGTGTACGTCGCCATCGGCCAGAAGGCCTCCACGGTCGCGGCGGTCGTCGAGCGCCTGGCCGCGGCGGGCGCGATGGAGTACACCATCGTGGTCGTCGCGTCGGCCTCCGACCCGGCCCCGATGCAGTACATCGCCCCCTACTCGGGCTGCGCGATGGCCGAGTTCTTCATGTACAACGAGGGCCAGCCGACGCTGTGCGTGTACGACGACCTCACCAAGCAGGCCGCCGCGTACCGCCAGCTCTCGCTCGTCCTGCGCCGCCCGCCGGGCCGCGAGGCGTTCCCGGGCGACGTGTTCTATCTCCACTCCCGCCTGCTCGAGCGCGCGGCGAAGCTGTCCGAGGACCCGAAGGTCGTGGACGGCGTGAACATCCTGAAGCCGGGCGGCTCGCTCACCGCGCTGCCGATCATCGAGACGCAGGCCGGCGACGTGTCGGCCTACATCCCCACGAACGTCATCTCAATCACCGACGGCCAGATCTTCCTCGAGGCCGACCTGTTCTACGCGGGCGTGCGGCCGGCGGTGAACGTCGGCATCTCGGTGAGCCGCGTGGGTGGCTCGGCGCAGATCAAGGCGATGCGCGGCGTGGCCGGCCGTCTCCGCCTGGACCTCGCGCAGTACCGCGAGCTCGAGGCCTTCGCGTCGTTCGCGTCGGACCTCGACGCCGCCACGAAGCGGCAGCTCGAGCGCGGCGCGCGCACGGTGGAGATCCTGAAGCAGGGCCAGTACGCGCCGATGCGCGTGGAGCAGCAGGTCATGATCCTGTACGCGGTGGCCAACGGCTACGTCGACGATGTCGAGGTATCCGTCCTTCGCGAGTGGGAGCGCGGCTTCCACGAGTACATGGCGGCGCAGTTCCCGCAGGTCGGCGAGCGGATCCGGACGGAGAAGGCGCTGTCCAAGGAGACGGAAGCGGACCTGAAGCGTGCGATCGACGAGTACAAGAAGACGGCGCCGTCCGGCGCCGAGAAGCTCACGGCCGCGAGCCTGTAAGCCATGGCCAAGGGCCGCGAGCTGAAGGGTCGCATCAAGTCCGTCGAGAACACGCGCAAGATCACGCGCACGATGGAGATGGTTGCGACCTCCAAGATGAAGCGCGCGCAGGACCGCGTCGTCTCGGCGCGGCCGTACGCGAACGCGCTCACCGACGTGATCTCGAGCCTCTACTCGCCCGACCTCGCGGAGCGCTTCCCCCTGCTGCGGCAGGTGGAGTCGCCGAAGCGGGTTGCGCTCGTGGTGCTCACGAGCAACCGCGGCCTGGCGGGCGGCTTCAACGCCAACCTGATCAAGGAAGCCCGCGCGCGCATCGTGGAGCTGGAGCGCTCGGGCGCGCGGGTGGACGTGCACGTGATCGGCAAGAAGGGCCTCGGCTACTTCAAGTACGTGGGCCGCGAGCTCGCCTCGCAGCGCACCGACGTCACCGACCGCCCCACGGCGGCGAACGCGTCGGAGATCGTGGACGACCTGATGGCGAAGTACATCGCCGGTGAGCTCGACGGCGTGTACGTCACGTACAGCAAGTTCAACTCGGTGCTGAGCACCCCCCCGACGACGGACCGGATCCTTCCGGTCACGCCGCCGGAGGCGAAGGCCGGCGCGGTGCAGCGGGACTACCTGCTGTTCCCCTCCGCCGAAGCCATCCTCACGGAGCTGCTCCCCTCCTACGTGCGCAACTCCGTGTATCGCGCGCTCGTGGAAACGGTCGCGGGCGAGCAGTCGGCGCGCCGCACCGCGATGAAGAACGCCACCGACAACGCCGGGGACATCCTCAACGTCCTCCGTCGTACCTATAACCGCGCCCGTCAGGCGCAGATCACGCAGGAGATCGCCGAGATCGTCGGCGGCGCTGCAGCCCTCCAGGGGTAGCCATGGCCACTGCAATCGCTTCAACCCATATCGGCAGGATCGTCCAGGTCATCGGCCCGGTGCTCGACGTCGAGTTCGAGTCCGGCCACCTGCCCGAGCTCTACAACGCCCTGACCATCGACGCGACGACCGACTCCGGTCAGGTCATCCACGTGACCGTCGAGGTGCAGCAGCACATCGGCCGCAACCAGGTGCGCACCGTCGCCATGAGCTCCACGGACGCCGTGGTGCGCGGCATGGAAGTCGTCGACACCGGCGCCGCGATCTCGGTGCCCGTGGGCGCCACGGCGCTCGGCCGCATCCTGAACGTGCTCGGCGAGCCGGTCGACAACGGCGCGCCGATCCCGAAGGATGCGCTGCGCTGGCCGATCCACCGCAAGCGTCCCGACTTCGTGGACCTCGAGCCGAAGACGGAAGTTTTCGAGACGGGCATCAAGGTCATCGACCTGATCGCTCCCTTTGTGAAGGGCGGCAAGATCGGGCTCTTCGGCGGCGCCGGCGTGGGCAAGACGGTCGTCATCATGGAGCTCATCAACAACGTCGCGAAGGGCCACGGCGGCAAGTCCGTGTTCTGCGGCGTGGGCGAGCGCACGCGCGAGGGGAACGACCTGTACCTCGAGATGCAGGAGAGCGGCGTCATCGACTCCTGCGCCCTGATCTACGGGCAGATGAACGAGCCACCCGGAGCGCGCCTCCGCGTGGGCCTCTCGGGGCTGACGGTGGCCGAGTACTTCCGCGACGTCGAGAACTCGGACGTGCTGGTGTTCATCGACAACATCTTCCGCTTCACGCAGGCGGGTTCGGAAGTATCCGCGCTCCTTGGACGGATGCCAAGTGCGGTAGGCTACCAGCCGACGCTCGCGACGGAGATGGGCGACCTGCAGGAGCGCATCACCTCCACGAAGAACGGCTCGATCACGTCGGTGCAGGCGATCTACGTGCCCGCGGACGACATCACCGACCCGGCGCCGGCGACGGCGGTCGCGCACCTCGATGCGACGGTCGTGCTGTCGCGCGCGATCACGGAGCTCGGCATCTACCCCGCCGTGGATCCGCTCGCGAGCAGCAGCCGCATCCTGGATCCGCAGTACATCGGCGCCCGGCACTACGCCGCGGCCACGAGCGTGCAGCGCATCCTGCAGCGCTACAAGGAGCTCCAGGACATCATCGCCATCCTCGGCATGGACGAGCTGAGCGAGGAC
>JAQBPZ010000068.1 GCA_028287225.1 Gemmatimonadota bacterium | reverse complement strand
GACGTCGGGCGGCGGCGCGGGGCGGCCGCGCTGCTCCGTCAGCGCGGCGACAGCCGCCGGGGCGCCCGTCGTACGGCCGGCCCGCGTGCGCGGCGGCGCCACGAGCTCGCGCTCGAGCAGCTCGCGCGTGACCCCCGCCGCCGTGCTGGCGTGGCCCAGGTACATGTCGCGCGTGAGCGGGTCGCTCGTGGCGCGGAGGGTCGGCAGCAGCCGGTCCAGCGCCTGCCGCTTCTTGCGCAGGTCGGCGAACCAGCCCCCGCGGTCGAGAAGCTGGATCTTCCGCTCGAACACGTCGATGGACGACGCGAGCTGCGTCTCGAGCGCGCGCGCGCCGCCCGACCGCACGAAGCTGTCGGGGTCCTCGCCGTCCGGGAGCGTCACCACCTGCACCGCCGCGCCCTGGCGCAGCAGCTCGTCGCCCGACCGGAAGGTGGCCTTGAGCCCCGCCTTGTCCGAGTCGTACAGCAGGAACACCCGCTCGGTGTAGCGGCGAATCAGCTTCGCCTGGTCCTCGGTGAGCGCGGTGCCCATCGGCGCCACCACGCTCTCGATGCCGGCACCGATCAGGCGCACGACGTCGAAGAAGCCTTCCACCACCAGCATCCGCTCGTCCCGCCGCGCCGCCTGCTTCGCCCAGTTCAGGCCGTACAGCAGCTTGCCCTTGCTGAAGATCGGCGACTCGGGCGAGTTGAGATACTTCGGCTCGCCCGGCCCCAGGAGGCGCCCTCCGAATCCCACCACGCGGCTGGACAGGTCGTAGATCGGGAAGATCAACCGCCCCCGGAAGCGCGGGCGCGGCTCGGTGCCTTCCTCCGGCTGCACCATCAACCCCACCTCCACCAGGCGCGCGTCCTCGAAGCCGAGGGTGTTCAGGTACGCGCGCATCAGGCCGATCTCGCGCGGGGCGAAGCCGATGCCCACGCGCTCCGCCAGCTCGCGCGAGATCCCGCGCTCCTCGAGGTACGCGCGCGCATCGCGCCCCAGCTCGTCCTCCCACAGCGTGTGCCGGAAGTACTCGGCCGCCGCGCCATTCGCTTCCCACAGCGGCTCGTGGATGCTCTTCGCTTCGTCCGGGCGACGGGTGTTCGTCTCGATGACCTCGATGCCCGACTTCTCCGCGACCATCCGCACCGACGCCGGCCAGTCGATGCCGAGCCGCTTGGTGAGGAACTTGAACACGTCGCCCGCCTCGTGGCACACGAAACAGTAGTACATCTGCTTCTTGGGGCTCACGGAGAAGTTGCGGCTCGTGCCCTGGTGAAAGGGACATGGCCCGCGCCAGTCGGTGCCCTGCCGCTTGAGCTGCACGTACTCGCCGATGATGCCGACGATGTCCGCGCTCTCACGCACGCGCTCGATCGTCTCGTCGGCGATCACGCGAAGACCGCGATGGTCACGCCGGTGCCGCCCTCGTTCCACGCGCCCGGGCGGAACTCCGCCACCCGCGTGTCCTTGCGCAGCATCTCGTCGACGATCTGCCGGAGCGCGCCCGTTCCCTTGCCGTGGATGATGCGGAGCGTCTTCAGGTCGGCGCGGATGGCGCTGTCGATCGCCTGGAGCACCTCGTTCTCGGCCTCGTCGGCGCGCAGCCCGAGAAGGTTGATCTCGGTCTTCACGAACACCTCGGGTGCGTCGCCGAGGTAGCTCACTGCGCGCTCCAGCGGCTTCTCGGTGCGGCGCAGCGTCTTCACCGGCACCGTGAGCTTCATCGACCCGACCGCGACCACGGCGTCCTTGCCGCGCACGTCCATCACGCGCCCGATCTTGCCGCCGAGGGTGCCGACCTCCACGGAGTCGTTGACCGCCACCGTTTCCACCGGCCGCGCCGCGCGCGGCTGCGTGCTCCGCCGCTCCGCGGCGCGCTCCTCGGCGTCCAGGCGGTCCAGGACGTTCGCCTGGCGCGACGCCAGCTCCTCGGCCTTCCGCCGCGCGTTGCGTCCAAGCTCCTCGAGGGAATCACCGACGACCGCTGCCCCCTTGTTCTTCAGCTCCTTGATCGTGCGCTCGATCTCGGTGCGCGCGTCGAGCACGTACTTGCGCGCCTCCCTGCGGCTCTCCTTCTCCAGCGTGCGCTCGCGCTCGCGCACGTTCGTCTCGCGCCGCAGCACCGCCGCGATGCGCGTCCGCGCGTCCTCGGCCATGGCGGCCGCCTCGCGCTCGCGCGCCGCGAGCTCGTCCTCCTTCTGCTCCAGCCGCTCGATCAGCGCGGCCATGTCGCGCTCCCCCTGCGGCAGCCGCTCCTCGGCACGCGCGACCACCGACTCCGGAAGGTTGAGCCGGCGCGCGATGCTGATGCCGTACGACCGGCCCGGCACGCCCTTGATCAGCCGGTAGGTTGGCGCGAGACGCACGGCGTCGAACTGGAGCGAGGCGTTCACGACGCCCGGCACCTGGGTCGCCAGCTCCTTGAGCTGCCCGAGGTGCGTGGACGCGAGCGTCGTCGTGCCGCGCGCGGTGAGCTGCTCCAGGATGGCCCAGCCGAGGGCCGCGCCCTCCTGGGGGTCGGTCCCGCTGCCCAGCTCGTCCACGAGCACCAGCGAGTCGGCGGTCGCGAGCCGCAGGATCTCGGAGAGATTCTTCAGGTGCGCCGAGAACGTCGACAGGCTCGCCTCGATCGACTGCTCGTCGCCGATGTCCGCCAGCACCTCGTCGAACACCGGGATCGTGCTCTCCGCACCGACCGGTGCCGGGATGCCGGCCTGCGACATGACGGACACCAGGCCGAGCGCCTTGAGGAGCACCGTCTTGCCACCCGTATTGGGGCCGGAGACGAGCAGCGTCCGCTCGTCCGGGAACATCGCGAGGTCGAACGGCACCACGTCCGCGCCCTTCGCGAGCAGCAGCGGATGCCGGCCGTCGCGGATCGCGAAGCCGTTCCGCGCCGGCGCCAGGGACGCGGGCGAGCAGTGGAACTGGATGGCGTAGCGCGCGCGCGCGTGCAGCGAGTCCAGCTCCGCGAGCGCGTCGAGCGACTCGGCCATCACCTCGCGATGCGGGCGGATGCGGTCGGTGAGCTCGGCGAGGATGCGCTCCACTTCCTCGTGCTCCTCTGCTTCCAGCTCGCGGATCCGGTTGCCGTACTCGATCGCGGCGGGCGGCTCCACGAACATCGTGCCCCCGGTGCCGGAGGTGCCGTGCACGATGCCGCCCACGCCGCGAACCCCCTCGCGCCGCACCGGGATCACGTAACGGCCTTCGCGCACGGTCACGGACATGTCCGACGCGCGGTGATGCGCTTCCAGGCCGTTCATCACGCGCTCGAGGATCCGCACGAGCTCGCCGTGCGACGCACGCAGCTCGCGCCGGATCCGGCGCAGCACGGGCGACGCGTCGTCCTTCACCCCGCCGTCTTCGCCCACCGCGCGCTCGATCTCCTGCTCCTCGGCCTTCGCGACCACCATGCGGCCGGCGAAGGCCGCGAGCACGGCGCGGATCAGCGCGGGGCGCCGCTCGTCCCGCAGCGCCTCGCGGGTCC
>JAQBPZ010000066.1 GCA_028287225.1 Gemmatimonadota bacterium | reverse complement strand
TCCGCGCGCTCCACGCGCACGCGCGCCATGTCGATGGCCCACGGCACGTCCACCGGATCGGCGCGCCGGAGCGAATCGAGCCATGCGCGTGCCGTCGCCGAATCCACGGTGAAGGCCATCGGGGCCGCCGGCGCCGGCGCCGGCGTCGTCGCGAGGGTGGGGGCGGCGCCCGGGGCGCCCGGTGCCGGGGCGCTCGCGGCGGGCCGCACGGCGCCACGCGCCGCTACGGGGACGGATCCCCCGCGGTTGCCGATCACCACCGCCGACACCCCCCCGATGGCGACGATGGCGGCCACGCCGGCGGCGATGAGCTGGTTGCGACGGCTCGACCAGAAGCCCGGCCGCGCCTCGCGCTCCACGCGCTCCGCTTCCACCGTGCTCTCCAGCTCGGCGGTGGGCGGGAAGACGATCTTCTCCTCGCTCAGCAGCGGCGTCTCGTCGTCGAAGGTGATCGGCTCGATCGGCGGCAGCACGGGCATCCCGAACATCGGGGCCGCGAGGTCCTCGTGATCGAGCACCGACTCCTCCTCGCCGGTGATGTCCTCGAGCGCCATGAGCCGCTTCTTCTCGATCTCCTGGTCGCCGGCGGCCCGCAGCTCGGCGCGCAGCCGCTCGATCTCGGCACGGTCCTTCGCCGCGGCACGCTCGAGCTCCGCGCGCTGGTCGGCGACGGTCTTCTCGAGCTCCTCGCGCCGCGCGAGCAGCGCGGCGCGCTCGGCCTCGAGGGCCTTCTGCAGCTCGGCGCGCTCCCTCGTGACCGCCTTCTGGAGCTCCAGCCGCTCGTTCTCCACGCGGGCGCGCTCCTCCTCCCTGGCCTTCTCGAACGCCGCGCGCTCGTCGGCCATCTGCTTCTCCATCGCCGCCCGCTCGTCGGCCATCTGCGCATCGAACGCCGCCCGCTCCTCCGCGACCTTCGCGTCGAAGGCCGCGCGCTCCGCGGCGAGCTTCTCGCGCTCCACGCGCTGCTCCTCGAGGATCTCGGCCCGGATGCGATCGCGCTCGGTCTCGCCTTCCACGAGCGGGTCCGCCATGCTGATCAGACCGAGGAACGCCGCGACGTCGTCGGGCGTCGCCGTGTCCTTCGGGTCCAGCAGCTTCGCGGTGGCCTGGCAGAACAGCTGCGGCAGGTTCGGGCGCAGCGAGAGCAGCATGTCCTGGTCGCACACCTGGATGTCCGGGTCGCCGCCGAGCATGGCGACGGCGAGCCGCGCGATGGTGCGCGCGTCGTCGTGCGGGCCCGGCTGCTTGAGCCGGCTGATCGGCGCGATGGCGAACGTCACGCGCACGCGGTCCGTCTTCGGCTCCAGGTACACCTGCTCCGGCGTGACGCGGCGATGCACGATCTTCTGCTCGCGCGCCCACTCCAGCAGGCCGTTCACCTCGCGCAGGATGGCCGCGATGCGGGTGCTGTGGAACTCCTCCTGGGTCAGGAGCTTCTGCGCGAGCGTCGGGTCGGCGATGCGCTGCGTGACCACCGCGAGCTGGTCTTCGCCGATCCACTTGCTGTCGAGCACGGGCACGAGGCGGCGGTGCGTCAGTCCCTTGAGCGTGCCCACGTCGGCAGCGTACTGCGTGAGCGCGTTCGCCTCGTCGCCAGCGGGCGTGGAGTGCACGGTGATGAGGACGCCGGTGCGGTCGTCGCGACGCCGGGCATCGTCGGTCTTCCGGTTGGCGACGAAGATCCGGGACTCGTCCGGGGAGTCCTGCTCCCCCACGATCTCGTACTCGGTCGCGAAGGCGGAAAGATCGATTGCGGTCTTCTGATCACTCATGGACGGGCTCCGGGACGGTCGATATCCAGCGCTAACCCCGAACACTATGCGCGAATGATGCCGCGGCCTCAGCGGGCCGGTCGGGGTGGGGCTCCAGGGACGCGGCCGGGCGCGATCGGCCGTAGGTTGGGGACAGTCTACTCCCTGCTCCCGCCGCCCGCCTCCGACGTCCCCCCGCTGATGTCCACCCTCTGGTCCTCCCCCTCCGCCGACCGGTGGCGCCTGGCCCTCGACCGCTACGAGGAGGTCATCGCTGCCCAGGGTGTGGCCAGGCTCCCCGAGCTGGACCGCTGGTACCGTGCGGCGCTCCCCGCGGCGGTGGGCGCGCGGCAGCCGGCGTGGCTCCGCCTGGACGAGCTGGCGCGGCTGACGGAGTGGAAGATGGCGCGCGGGGTCTGGCGGGCCCCGAACCTGGTGCTGGTCCGCGGCAACGACCCCGCCCTGGTGCGGGAGACCTCCGAGTCCGCGCTGCGCGAGATCCCGCACCCCACGCGCCCGGTGTCCCTGCTCGCATCGCTCGCCGGCGTGGGGCCGGCGACCGCCTCGGCGGCGCTCGCGTCGGTGGCGCCGAGCGTCTATCCGTTCTTCGACGAGCTCGTGGCCGCCCAGGTGCCCGGGCTCGGGAAGGTGGCCTGGACGCTCGGCTGTTACCGCCGCTACGCCGCCGCGCTCGCGGAGCGCGCTGGAGCGCTCGGCGAGGGCTGGACGGCCACGATGCTGGAGCGGGCGCTGTGGGCCGACTCCGGCGGAAAGGCGGGGGCCCGCGCCTAGATCGGTTCGTCCGGATCGTGCACGAACGGCGGGGTGCTCGTGAGGTGCGTCGGCAGCTCCACGCCGTACGCCCGCTCGCTCCCCTCGCGCACCACGAGGAAGGTCAGCAGCGTCCCCGGAAATCCGCAGATGAAGGCGAGGATGCGCCAGCCGGAGCTCGCGCTGTCCTGCGCGCGCATGCCCGCGTAGCTGAAGTTCGCGAGCACCCAGAGCGCGGACACGCCGCGCTCCCGCACCTGCACCACGGACTGTGCGCCCGCAACCTGCGGCAGCACGAGCAGTGCGACGAGCGAACGGGCGAGCAGCGGCTTGATCGTCATGGCAAGGTCCGGAGGAGGGACGTGGTGGTGTGAGACCCTACGGAGGCAGTCCGCCCCGGGTTGCGAACCGGCGGAGCCGGACACGCGACCAGCGGAGCGGCAGCCGCGGCGGCGTGATGCGTGCGACAGGGCGCCGCATGCACGCCCAGACGGACCTCTTCGGCGCCGAGCCCGCCCTGCCGGCGGGGTTCCGCTACCAGCCCGGCCTCATCCCGGTGGACGAGGAGGCCCGCCTCCTTCAGGAGGTGAGGGCCCTGCCCTTCCGGGAGTTCGAGTTCCAGGGCTACACCGGCAGGCGGCGGGTGGTGTCGTTCGGGTGGCGGTACGACTTCAACGAGCGCCGCCTGCACCGCACCGAGGACGTGCCGGCGTTCCTCCTGGCGCTCCGGGAGGCGGCGGCGCGGTTCGCGGAGGTTGTGCCCGAAACGCTTCAGCAGGTGCTGGTGACCGAGTACGACGCGGGCGCCGGGATCGGCTGGCACCGCGACAAGGCGGTGTTCGGGGACGTGATCGGCATCTCGCTGCTCGCTCCCTGCACCTTCCGGCTCCGCCGAGCCGTGGGCGAGCGGTGGGAGCGCGCGTCGCTGATCGCCGAGCCGAGGTCCGTCTACCTGCTGCGCGGACCGTCGCGCACCGAGTGGGAGCACAGCATCCCGCCCGTGGACCGGCTGCGGTACTCCATCACATTCCGCAACCTGCGGGAATAGTCCGCTGGTACGCATCTTCCACTTGGGGGTGCCAGCGAGGACGTCGCCGCCGGCGACCCCGACCCGGATGAGCTGCCGGTCGCCGCCAGCTGGACAGGGCGGGCGCTCCATCCCGGCACATCTGCCCAGATCCATGACCGAGCGCGCCCAGCCGATCCGCTCACGCGGCACGGTACAAGAGCAATTGTTCGCAGGCCTCGGCGAGATGCGGGGGCGATGCCGCACCTTCGACTGGTCCACCACGCCGCTGGGCGCGGTGGAGGAGTGGCCCGCGGCGCTGCGCTCGTCGGTCACCACGGTCCTGGGGCTGGCGTTCCCGAGCATCGTGCTCTGGGGGCCGGAGCTGATCCAGGTGTACAACGACGCGTACCGCGAGTTCATGGGGGCCAAGCACCCCACCGGCCTGGGGGCGCCCACCCGGACGGTGTGGCCCGAGGCCTGGAGCTTCAACGAGCCGATCTACCGGCGCGTGATGGCGGGCGAGACGGTCTTCCACGAGGACGTCCGCATCCCGCTGGTGCGGTACGCCAAGCTCGAGGACCTGTACTTCACGCTCTCCTACAGCCCCGTCCTGGACGACGACGGGTCGGTGGGCGGCGTGCTCGTGACCCTGCTGGACACCACGTCGCGGGTGGTCGCGCGGCGCATGGAGGCCGAGCGCGAGGAGCTCCTGAAGCAGCTCGAGGTGGAGCGCGACCGGCTCGGCGCGGTGTTCAGCCAGTCCCCGTCCATCCTCGCGGTGCTGCGCGGGCGCGACCATGTGTTCGAGCTGGCCAACGACAGCTATCTCGCGCTGGTGGGCCGTCGCGGCATCATCGGGAAGCCGGTCCGGGACGCGCTTCCGGAGGTCGTGGAGCAGGGATTCATCGGGCTGCTGGACGACGTGCTGGCCACCGGAGCGCCGTTCCGCGGCGTGCAGGTCCCGGTGACGATCGTCCAGCCCGGCGGCGGGAGCGAGCAGCGCTACGTGGACTTCGTGTACCAGCCGTTCGTGGAGGCCGATGGCTCGCGGTCGGGCATCATCGTGCACGGAACGGACGTCACCGACTCCGTGCGGTCGCGGCTCGAGGTGGAGCGGCTGCTGGCGGCCAGTGAAGACTCGCGGCGCCAGGCCGACGAGGCGAGCGCGCGGCTGCAGCAGAGCGAGGCGCGGCTGCGCGACGTGTTCGAGCAGGCGCCGATGGCGATCGCGGTGCTGAACGGCCCGGACCACGTCTATTCGGTGGTCAGCCCCAGCTATTCGCAGTACCTGGGCGGGCGTCCGCTGCTCGGACGGCCCTTCCGCGAGGCGGTGCCGGAGGAAGGCGGCCAGCGCGTGGCGGTGTACATGGACCGCGTGTACGAGACCGGGGAGCCGTTCCACCTCAAGGAGCAGGTGGTCCCGCTGGACCGCGATGGCACCGGGGTGGTGGTGGACTATCTATTCGACATCTCCTACCAGCCGCTGCGCGACGCCGCCGGCAGGGTCTACGCGATCACCAGCCTGTCGCTCGACGTCACCGAGCAGGTGCGCGCGCGGGAGGTCAGCGAGCGGGCCACGCGCGCCATCGCGCACGCACAGGAGCAGCTCGCACGGGTGTTCTCGCAGGCCCCCGTGGCGATCGCCGTGCTGGAGGGGCCGCGGCACTGCGTGACGCTCGCCAACAGCCGCTACGAGCAGATCGTCGCGCGCACGGGCATCGTGGGGCGGGAGATCCGCGAGGTGCTCCCCGAGCTCGAGGGCCAGGGGCTGTTCGAGATGCTCGACGAGACGTTTGCCACGGGCCGGTCGGTGGTCGTGCACGAGCGCCCCGTGGAGGTCGAGCGCAACGGCGCGATCGAGGAGGGCATCTTCGACTTCAGCTTCCAGCCGCTGCGCGACGCGGAGGATGCGGTCTACGGCATCGCCATCGTCGTCACGGAAGTCACCGCGATGATCGCGGCGCGGCGCGTGGTGGAGCGCTCGCTCGCGGAGAGCGAGGAGTCGCGCACCGCGATGGAGATCGCCAACGCGCAGCTGGAGGAGCAGCAGATGGAGCTCGAGCTCCTGAACCAGCAGCTCAGCGACAACGCCGCCGAGCTGGAGGCACAGGCGGCGGAGATGGAGGAGCAGGCGGAGGCGCTGGCGATCCAGACCCGGTCCGCCCAGGGAGCCAACCGCGCCAAGAGCGACTTCCTGGCGGTGATGAGCCACGAGCTCCGCACGCCGCTCAATGCCATCGCGGGCTACTCGGACCTGCTGCTGGCGGGAGTGCGCGGGGAGCTGAGCGACTCGCAGCGGGACGACGTGGAGCGCATCAAGCGGAGCGGCCTGCACCTGCTCGGCCTGATCAACAGCATCCTCAACTTCACGAAGCTCGATACCGGCGAGGTGGAGTTCCAGATGGGGACGCCGACGCTCGCGTCGCTCGTGACGGGGCTGGAGGATCTCGTGCGGCCGCAGATGGCGGTGAAGTCCCTGCGCTTCCGCACGTCGCTCTGCGAGGACGTGTCCGTCCGTGCGGATGCGGACAAGGTGCGGCAGGTGCTGCTGAACCTCCTCACGAACGCGGTCAAGTTCACCGAGGCCGGCGGCACGATCACGCTGGCCTGCGAGGCGGACGAGGAGTGGGCGCGGATCAGCGTGGTGGACACGGGGCGCGGCATCGCGCCATCACAGCTGGACCGCGTGTTCGACCCGTTCGTCCAGTTCGACCGCCACCTCACCCCGGCCAGCCAGCAGGGGGTGGGGCTCGGCCTGTCGATCAGTCGCGACCTCGCCGTGGGCATGGGCGGGCAGCTCACCGCCGAGAGCACCCTCGGCGAGGGGAGCCGCTTCACGCTGTCGCTGCGCCGGGCGTAGCGACGCGCTCAGCGGGCGGCGAGCGCGCTGGTGTACAGCGCCGCGGTCCGCGCGTCGAACGCACAGGCGATGATGCGCTGAAAGGCCGCGTCGTGCCGGCGCATCGCCCCCATCGCGATGCGGGCGGCGAGCGCCTTCGGAAAGCCGTAGACCCCCGTGGAGATGGCCGGAAAGGCGATGGTGCGGATGTCGCCCTGCGCCAGCGCCACCGCGAACGAGCGCTCGTACGCGGACTCCAGGATCGCCGGCTCGTCGCGGCTTCCCCCGGTCCACACGGGGCCCACGGTGTGGATGACGTAGCGCGCCGGAAGATCGAAGCCCGGGGTGATCACCGCCTCGCCCGGCGGACACGGGGCGAGGCGCACCGCCGCGCGCGCGAGCAGCGGGCCGGCGGCACGATGGATCGCCCCGTCCACCCCACTGCCGCCGGCGAGCGCGGAGTTCGCCGCGTTCACGATGGCGTCCACGTGCAGCGTGGTGATGTCGGCCACGAGGATCTCGATCATCGGCGGCCCGTCACGTGCCCAGCCCGATGCTGAACCGGAACGGGGTGGTGGGATAGCGCGAGATCTGCCAGGCGAACCGCGCCGACAGGTTGAATGGAGCGGCGAAGGGCGTGAGGTTGCCGAGGCTGAAGCCCGCCTCCTCGTACGGCGCCGCCATCACCATCTGGCCGGTGGGCGCGCCGGCGTATCCCGTCCAGAACATGCTGCCGCGAACGGCGAGAGTGAACGGGATGTTTCGCACGAGCGGGAGGCCGCTGCGCGTGAACAGCAGGCGGTCGAAGTTGTGCTGCACGGCCACCACCGCGGCCCGCGGCGCGGAGAAGCTCGAGTCCACGAGGGTGCCGAACGGCGAGGCCTGCGTCTCGAGCACCTGCGCCCCGCCGTCCACGCCGAACCAGCGCTGCGCGGGCACCGTCCGCGTCGCGATGCCGGCCGTCGCGAGCAGGCTCGTGACGCCCAGCCCGAAGCTCTGCTGCCGGCGGTCGAGCCGGACCGTGAACCGCGAGTAGTCGAAGTCGCTCCCGAGCCGCAGGCCGGGCGACGACTCGGCGCCCACCACGAGCCGCGTCCACTGCAGCGCGCCGAGCTGGATGTCGCGGCCGGCCTGTCGCGCGAGGGGCCGCGAATCGAAGGTCAGCGACGACGACAGCGCCCGCAGCCGTCCGTCGTCGATCGCGGGGTTGGAGCGGATGGCGCGCCGGTCGAAGCTGCGGATGGGCGGGTGCTCGATCGCGGTGGCGAGCGACATCTGCCGGACGTCGCGATAGCCGGCGTCGAAGTGGACGAAGCGCACCACGCGCGTCCCGAGCGTCAGCGCCAGTCCGCGCTCGCGGAAGTAGTCGAGCGGATCAATGGTGCTGAACAGCGCGCGCGACGTCGCGTTGTATCCGGGCGAGGTGAGCGTGGTGCGACTGGCCGTCTCGTCACCATAGGTGGCGCCCACCCAGAGCTGCCGCGACTCCGACAGGCGCACCCGGTCGCCGGCACGATACTGCCACCGCGCGCCCGCGTTGGCCCGCCCGAGCTTCACCGCCGGCTCGGTGAATGGCATCCCGGGAGGATCGATCCATGTATTCGCGACGCCGAGGTACGCGCCGTCCACGCGGTTGTAGTGGAAGATGTCGGGATTGCCGGCGGAGCGCAGCGTGAGGACCAGCGCGCGGGCCACCTGCTGCTTCGCCGTGAGCGGGGCATGCTGGATGGAGTCGATGCGCGCGAACGCCCCCTGCTCCGCCGCGGTGAGCGGGATGGCGCGCGCGTCGGTCCACACGGCGCTGTCCGCCCGGTCGGCGCTGTCGGCCACCACGATGCGGTACTCGCCGAGCCCGGGCGGCCGACTCCCCTCGTTGAACCGGAAGCCGCTCAGCTCGGCCGTGCGCTCCACGCGGTACTGCGAGCCGTCCAGCGGCGAGCGAAGCTCCAGCGAGAGCTCGATGGTGCGCGGCATCCAGCGGCCGTTCATCGCGCCGAACCGCTGCTGGTAGCGCAGGTTGCGCACGAAGCCGAGGCGCACGGAGTTGTTCACTTCCACGTCGATGCCCGTGACGTCGAAGGTGGAATCCGCGATGTCCATCACGCCGGCGAACGCGGGGTTGCCGTCGTCCTTCGGCTCGAGCGACAGGCGGAACACGCGGCGCCCGTCCACGACGAGGGTGTCGAGCACGTGGTACTCGTAGCGGTCCAGCGCATCGTCCGCGATGGGCGACGCCAGCTCGAAGCGCCCGATCTGCAGCCGGTCGCGCCCGAAGTTCGTGATCTGTCCCACGCCGATCAGGTTGCGCTCCGCCGGGAAGTTGCCCGTCTGCCGGCGCGCGACGATGGTCTCCTGGAACTGGTTCGGCTCCTCCCAGTACGCCGAGGTCCGCGACTGCGTCACGAGCAGCACCGACGAGGCCGAGTCCGCCGGCTTCCCGAGGTTGCGCACCACGAGCCGCACGTCGCCGTCGTAGCGGTAGTCGTGAAGCTGGCCGCGCGTCTCCTGCTTCCGGCGAATCGCCGCCGCCACGATCCGGCGCGCGGCGTCGTCCTGCGCGGTCACGAGCACGCGCTCCAGCGAGACCGCCAGCCGCTCCAGCCGCACGTCGGCCGTTGCGCCCCCCACGGCGACGAGGACCGCCACCGTGGCGGGGCGGTATCCGATGCGCCGCACCTCCACGCGCTGCTCGCCGAGGGGCAGCTCGATCCGGTAGCGGCCGGCGTCGTTCGTGAGGGCCGAAGCCGAGCCCCCCACCAGCCGGACGGAGGCGATGCGCACCGCCGTCCCGGTGGTTGCGCTCGTCACGGTTCCCGTCACCACGGCCGTGCGAGGCGCGCCGGGGGCCTGCGCGAGACCCAGGGCCGGCACCACCAGTGCGATGACCGCGGCCAGCCATGCAGCGCAGCCGCGCCGCATCACGCGCAGCGGCACTACGGGCGAGGGCGCTTCAGGACCAGCACGAGCTGCCGCGTGCGCCCCTGCCCCGTCTCCATCCCGCTGGTCGCGGCCACCTCCCACCCCTCCGCGCCAAGCTCGTTGAGGCGCGCGGTCAGGGCATCGCCGTCGAGGGTGGGCCCGTTGAAGAACCCGCCGACGTTGACGTCGAGGATCATGTGCTCCCAGCGCTGTATCATCATCTTCGTGGGTTTCGTCGTGGCGGTGCGGTCCATCGCTGACGAATCATGGGGGCGCGGCCGGGCAACGGCTACCGCCGTGCCGCGCCGCGGGGGCAGATTGCTGCGCATGAGCCGAGACGACCGCCCGCCCGCCCGTGCCTCGCGACCACCGCGCGAGGCGGACCGTACCGACACGGTCAGCATCGCCCGCGCGCTCTCCAAGCTCGGCATCTGCTCGCGCGCCGAAGGGGAGCGCCATGTCGACGCGGGACGCGTGCGCGTGAACGGGACGGTGGTGCGGGACCACTCGCTGCGCGTGGTGCCGGAGCGGGACGTGATCGAGCTGGACGGGCAGCGCGTCGCGCACGTCGCGCACGTGTACCTGATGCTCAACAAGCCCCGCGGGCTGGTGACCACCACCGACGACCCGCAGGGGCGGGCCACCGTGTACGAGTGCCTCGAGGGCGCCGGGCTGCCGTTCGTGGTGCCCGTGGGGCGCCTCGACAAGGCGAGCGAGGGGCTGCTGCTGCTGACGAACGACTCGCGCTGGTCCGCCGCCCTGACGGATCCGCGGTCGCACGTGGACAAGACGTACCACGTGCAGGTGCGCGGGCCCGACCTGGAGGGCGCGATGGCGCGCGTGGCGGCCGGCGTGGTGGAGGGCGCCACCGGCGAGCGGCTCGACGTGAAGTCCATCGAGCTGCTGCGCACCGGCTCGCGCAGCGGGGGCTGGTTCGCCGTGGTGCTCGACGAGGGAAAGAACCGGCAGCTTCGACGCATCTTCAGCGAAGTGGGGCTCGAGGTGCAGCGCCTGGTTCGCGTCGCGATCGGCCCGCTCGCGCTCGGCGACCTCGCGAAGGGCGCGTGGCGCGCGCTCAGCGACGTGGAGGTTCGCTCGCTCTCGCGCTGACCTGCAGCCCGAGCGTCTTCTGGAAGCGATAGCTGGTGCGCTCGTGGAGACCATGCGGGTCGCTGCGGCGCAGGTTGCTCGTCCGCCAGGCAGCCGCGCCGCATTCATGCACGGGTCAGCCCGGTACGTGCACGCGCGCCTTGATGTGCTTCAGGTTGGCAACGATGGTGAAGGTCATGATCACCAGCAGCGACCACGAGCTCCACTTGCCCACGTGCACGGTGGTCCACGCGCCGAGCTGGTCGGGATAGCGCCAGATGCCGAAGAAGGTGCTCACGTTCTCCGCGAGCCAGATGAAGAACCCGATCAGCAGGAAGGCGAGGAGCAGCGGCATCGCGCGGTCGCGGTCCAGCGGGCGGAAGGTGACCGTGGTGCGCGCGTAGAGGCCGAGCGAGCAGGCGGCGAGGTACCAGCGATAGTCGCCGATGTAGTGATGCGTGAAGAAGTTCGCGTAGATCAGGACCGCCAGCAGCGCCGCCATCCAGTACGGGGGATGGTGCCGCACGCGCAGGTCCATGAGGCGCCACGACTGGATGACGTAGCTGCCCACCGCGGCATACATGAAGCCCGAGAAGAGCGGCACGCCGAACAGCGTGGTGTACGCGAAGTCGGGGTAGCTCCACGACCGGATGCCGCTGGAGGTCTTGAACACCTCCAGTCCGAAGCCGATGACGTGGAAGAGCGTGACCGCCTTGAGCTCGTCCCACGACTCGAGCTTCGCGAGCACCATCCACGCCTGGATGCCGAGCGCGACGACCAGCAGGAGGTCGTAGCGCGGCATCCCGAACAGCCCCGCGCGCGGCACGGCGAACACCGCGGTGAAGAACAGCACGACGAAGAGGCAGGCGCGCGCCTGCCTGGCGCCGAAGTAGAGCAGCTCCATGACGCCGCGCCGGAGGCCGGACAGGTCCGGCCGGGTCTGGTGCGCGTCGAAGTGCGCGTCGAGGGCACGCAGCGGGGCATCCGGCAGGGTCCAGTCGACGCGGCTCATGCTCTCAGGACGCGCGACGGGGCGCCCGTGTTTCGCCGAGCGGCCGGACGGTCAGGTCTCCTCGATGCGCTCGATGACGTCACCTTCCAGGATGCCATCCACGACCTCCATGCCCTCCACCACCTCGGCGAACACGGTGTAGTCGGCGTTCAGGCGCAGGTTGTCCTTCAGGTTCACGAACCACTGCGCGTCGCCGGTGTCGTGGCCGCGGGTGCTCATGCCCACGGTGCCGCGCCGGTGCGGCACCACGCCCAGCTCGTCGCGGAGGTAGTACGGCAGCCCCACGTACTCGTTCGCGCCCGGGCTGCCTCCCTGCACCACGAAGTCGTGCTCCACGCGGTGCCATGTGAGCCCGTCGTAGTAGCCGGCGCGCGCGAGCTCCAGGATCCGCGCGGCCATCAGCGGTGCCGCGTCGCCCCGCAGTCGCACAACGAAGACACCGCCGCCGCTGGCTGCGGACATGCGCACGCGCAGCCGCACCTCGCCACCCAGCGCGAGCGCCACCGCACGCCCCGCGAGCGCGTGCCGCGG
>JAQBPZ010000057.1 GCA_028287225.1 Gemmatimonadota bacterium | reverse complement strand
GACGTCGGTACGGCGGCGCGACACGCCGACCGCCGCATCGGCGTCTACGTGGAAATGGATCTGGGCATGCACCGCGTGGGCGTCGCCGGCGTGGATGAGGCGCTGCGACTCGCGCGGCGCGTCGCCGGCGAGTCCCACCTGGATTTCCAGGGGCTCCTGTTCTATCCCGGGCACGTCCGTGAGCCGATGGCGCAGCAGGACGAGAAGCTGGCGGCGCTCGGTGCGGCGCTCGGTGCGGCGCTCGCGCGGTTCGACGCGGTCGGGCTCACGCCGCGCGTCGTGAGCGGCGGCTCCACGCCGACGCTCTGGCGCACGCACGAGCTGCCGGGCGTGACCGAGCTGCGCCCCGGCACGTACGTGTACAACGACCGGACCACCGCCGCCATCGGGGCCTGCGCCTGGGACGACTGCGCGCTCACGGTGCTGGCGACTGTCGTCTCCACGGCCGTGCCAGGGCAGGCCGTGGTGGACGCGGGCACCAAGTCGCTCGGCCGCGAGCCGGTGCGCGGTGCGCCGGACGAGGGCTTCGGGCAGCTGCTGGACCGGCCGGACGTGGTGGTCTCGCGCATGTCGGAGGAGCATGGCATCCTCGATCTCTCCCGGACGAGCTGGCGCCCCGCCGTCGGCGACCAGGTCCGCATCATCCCGAATCACGTGTGCATCGTGGTGCACCTGAACGACCTCGTGTACGGGGCGCGGGGAAACATCGTGGAAACGAGCTGGAACGTCGAGGCGCGCGGCCGCGGCCAGGCACCGATCGCCTGAGAGCTACGGCGGCGCCGCGTCATGGCGAGACAGGGGACAGCCGCGGAGAAACCGCAGCAAAGCTTCCTCTGCGTCCTCGCTGTCTCCCTCTGCGACCTCTGCGTTGAAGCTCTTCCCGTGCCGGTGCGCTGAAGCGCTTCCCGTGCCGGGGGCCCAACATTAGAAAACTCTCAGCTTTGCCGGACGCGTCTAGCGTGCCCGGCCGTGCGGAAACGGATGGCTCGCTCGGGCGTCTGGCCACTTGGAGATGCCCGAGTGACCGGGCATCTTTCTCGACGGCCCCGCAGCGTGTGCGCGTGGCTCCCGCCTACCGAGATGCACCCATGTCGAACACCGCCTCCGCCCGCCGCTCCCCCGAGACCGCCCCGTCAGACCCGATGGTGCAGGTTCGCACACGCGCCGACGCCCTCTACCGCGCTGCCGTGGAGTGCTGCCGCCAGCACGACCGCTCCGCGAAGCTCTCCTCCTCCACCGAGGACCCGGAGCTCGAGCACGAGCACCTCGATGCCCTCTGCAAGATGTGCGATGGATCGCTCACCGAGATGGCGAACGCGTACACGGTCGCGGCGGGCAACGTGCACCCCGAGCGCGACGAGGCATGGTGGCACAAGGCGAACGCGCTCTGGCACGCCAGCCGTGAGTACGCGCGGCGCCACGCCGGCTGCGACGACCTGTCGAAGAAGGTCTCCACCCGGCACGACGCCGACCAGCTCGCGACGATGCAGATGGAGTACGAGCTCGAGGCGTCGTCGCTCCTCGCGCTGCGTCACGCCGCCGAGGCGTATCGCCGCACGCGACCGGAGCTCGGCTAGCAGCGGCAGGGGCAGGCGATGCGCACCTTTGCCGACGCGGCGGGCGCCCGCTGGCAGGTGACCATCGGCAAGGAATCGTGGGGCACGCTCGTGCTCGTCTTCTCGCCGATGGGCGCGGGAGGGGTGCGCACGAGTATCATGCAGGCCGAGACGATGTTCAACGCGAACCTCGAGCTCGATGCCCTCACTGACGACGACCTCCGGGCACGGCTGGGCGAGAGCCGACCCTGGACCTGAGACTACCGACCGGATCATGGCGACGACCAAGAAGCGCGGCAGCACCACGAAGGCGAAGCGCGGTACCTCCACGCTCGGCACGGCGAAGAAGCGCGGCGCGGCGAAGAAGCGCGGCAGCACCAAGCAGGCGAAGCGCGGCATCCTCGCGCGCTACCCCTGGAAGGAAGAGCCCAACCCCTACCTCGAGCTCCGCACCTCGGAGATCCAGGGCACCGGCGCCTTCGCCGCCCGCCCGATCCGCAAGGGCACCCGCATCATCGAGTACCTCGGCCAGCGCATCTCGTGGCGCACGGCGGACAAGCGGTACGACGACGACACGATGGGCCGCCACCACACCTTCCTGTTCACGGTGGACGACAAGGTCGTCATCGACGGGGCGGTGAACGGCAACGACGCCCGGTTCCTGAACCACTCGTGCGACGGCAACTGCGAGGCGATCACCGACCGCAAGCGCATCTTCATCGAGGCGCGGCGCAACATCAAGGCCGGCGAGGAGCTCCTGTACGACTACCAGTACGAGCGCACCGACGCGCATACGGAGGAGGACGAGCGCTTCTACGCGTGCCGCTGTGGCTCGCCGAAGTGCCGGGGCTCCATTCTCGCGCCGAAGACGACCGGGGAGTAGCCCGGTGCCACGCGCCGCCTCCGCCACGCTGCGCGCCCTCGCCTCGGGGCTCGTGGACTACGCGGGACTCTTTCCCCCGGCGGCGCTTCCCATGGCGGAGGCAGTTCACGCCTTCGCGACGTACCACGCGGCGCCCGACGCCTGGATGCTCGGGCGCTTCGTCGTGCCGGTGGGCCGGCTCGGCGAGCTCGCGGCCGCGCACTCGCATGATGCGGTTGCCGGAGCGCAGTCATGGCGCATCGCGGCGCTCGCCGGGGCAGACGTGCGGGCGGCCGCGGCGGCAGTGCGCAACTGCAACGTGGCGCACGCAGGGCGGCTGCGGGTCGACGTGGTGGAAGTGAAGACCGCCGATGCCCCCGCGATCTCCGCGGCGGCCGAGGCGTTCGCCGGCGTCGCGCTGGTGTACGCCGAGCTCCCCGTCGCCGACGATCCGGACGAGTTGGTCGCGGCGATCGGGGCGGCAGGCGTACGCGCCAAGGTGCGGACGGGCGGCGTCACGCCCGACGCCTTTCCGACCGCGGCGCAGCTCGCGCGGTTCATCCTCCGCTGCGCCGCGCGAGGCGTGCAGTGGAAGGCGACGGCGGGGCTGCATCATCCCCTGCGTGCCGAGCATGCGCTCACCTACGAGGCCGGCGCGCCGCGCGGCACGATGTTCGGATTCCTGAACGTGTTCGCCGCGGGTGCCTTCGCACGGTCGGGCGCTCCGGAAGCCGACGTCGTCGCCCTGCTGGAGGAGCGCGATCCGGCCGCACTGGTGTTCGACGACTCCGCGCTGCAGTGGCGCGGGCACCGGCTGTCCCTCGACGACGTCGCCGGCGCACGCGCCACCTTCGCCACCTCGTTCGGCTCCTGCTCCTTCCGCGAGCCGGTCGACGAGCTCCACCAGCTAGGGCTCCTGTGACCATTCCCGCACACGAATCGGCGCTCGCCGACACCCTGCGTCCGGACCTCGCATCGTGGGTGGAATCGGCGAACCACGCGGATACCGACTTCCCGATCCAGAACCTCCCCTTGGGATGCTTCCGTGACGCGCGGCAGCACACCCGGCCGGGCGTCGCGATCGGCGACCAGATTCTGGACCTCGTGGAGCTGGATCGTACGGGCTGGCTGTTCGCGCAGCCGTTCAGCGACACCATCGCCCGCTGCGCGGCCGACGGCTCGCTGAACGCGCTCCTCGCCCAGGGCAGGGACGTGCTTTCGGCCATCCGCCATGGCGTGAGCCGGCTGCTGCGAGCGGACGGCGATCACGGCGCACGGAGCCGCGAGCTTCGCGACCGGCTGCTCGTGCCCATGGCGGACGTCGAGATGCTCGTGCCGGCGCGCATAGGGGACTACACGGACTTCTACGCGTCCATCCACCACGCATCCAACGTCGGCAGCATGTTCCGCCCCGACAATGCGCTGCTGCCGAACTACAAGTGGGTGCCCATCGGGTACCACGGGCGCGCGTCGTCCATCGTGCCGAGCGGTGCGGCGGTGCGGCGGCCGTCGGGGCAGACGCGCGACGACGCGTCGGCGCCACCGCAGTTCGGGCCCACGCGGCGCCTGGACTACGAGCTCGAGGTCGGCGTCTTCATCGGCGCGGGCAATGCGCTGGGCGCTTCCATTCCCATCGGCCAGGCGGAGTCGCACGTCGCCGGCCTCTGCCTGGTGAACGACTGGTCCGCGCGCGACGTCCAGGCGTGGGAGTACCAGCCGCTCGGCCCGTTCCTCGCGAAGAACTTCGCGACCACCGTCTCGCCCTGGATCGTGAGCCTCGATGCGCTGGCGCCGTTCCGCGCGCCGGCGTTCGCGCGCGCCGAGGGCGACCCCGCGCCTCTTCCATATCTGCACGACGAGCGCGACGCACGCGCCGGCGGGGTGGACATCACCCTCGAGGTGCTGATCCAGTCGCTGCGGATGCGCCGCGAGGGCGTCGCACCGATGCGCGTGAGCCGCGGCAGCTTCACGGCGATGTACTGGACCGTGGCGCAGCTCGTCACGCACCACGCGAGCAACGGCGCCAACCTCCAGCCGGGCGACCTGCTGGCCAGCGGCACGGTGAGCGGTGCCGAGAAGGAGTCGCGCGGCTGCCTGCTGGAGCGCACGTGGCGGGGCACCGAACCGCTCACGCTGCCCACGGGCGAGACGCGGCGGTTCCTGGAGGACGGCGACGAGGTGATCATGCGCGGCTGGTGCGAGCGCGAGGGTGCGCGGCGCATCGGTTTCGGCGAGTGTCGCGGAACCGTGATCGCCTGACGACGCCCGAGCTCCGCTCCGCCGCAACTCGCGCAGCCGCAGCAGGTCGTCACGAATGAAGCCCGCATGAACCGAGGCGACGGTGATCGAACGCCGGGACTGTTCGATCACCGTCGCATCGGTTCAATGCAGTCCCTCCCTCGACTGAGGGGCGAACCGGAGGCGGGTCAGCGTCGGCGTGCCGGGGCCGCGCGTGGCGACGCGACGG
>JAQBPZ010000256.1 GCA_028287225.1 Gemmatimonadota bacterium | reverse complement strand
GCGTGCCGCGCGAGGGCAGCGCCTGGCCGGTCTGCGCCGCGATGTTCGCATTGGTGGCGGCCGCGGCGCGCTGCGCGGCGCGCTTCGGAGCGTTGATGTCGGGGATGCCGATCTGGGGGGCCGCCGCCTCCGCGTGGAGCGTGGTGACCGCCGCGTCGTCGCCCGGGGCCGCCATGAACGTGCGGATGGCGAGCACGCCGCCGACCGCGACGAGCGCGATGCCGCCACGCACGGCGATCTTCATCACTCGCGTGCTCACTGTCTTTCTCCGGGCTTCGAGGGTTCACCGGCGACGGCCGCCTTCGGCGTCGCGGGGGGGACAACGGTGCGGGCGACGTACGTCTGGATCTCGAACCGCGCTTCCACGGGCTGCACGCGCGAGCGCTTGTTGCGTGGATCCGCCGGCGTGGGCACGAGGGTCAGGTTGATCGGCGCGACGATGCGCTGGAGCGAGCCGACGTTGGTGAGCAGGTCGCCGATCTGGTGGTAGTTGCCACGGACGTTCAGCCGGTACTTGTACGCGTCGTACTGGTCACCGGCGAGCTGCGGCTCCGGCTGGACGTCGGAGATGTCCAGGCCGACGCGGCGCGCGGCGGTGGAGACCTGCTCGAGCAGCGCCGGCACCTCGTTCCCCGTGGGCACGAGCCGTCGCATCACGTCGAGATCCTGGGCATACCGGTCGGCTTCGGCGCGCAGCTGGTCCGTCTTGCCCTGGGCGAGCTCCGACTTCGCGCGCTGGTTGCTCACCAGCAGCGTGTCGACGCGCGCCTGGGTGACGTTGAGCTCCTCGGTCCTCGGCGACCACACGTAGTTGTAGTACGCGTACGCGAGGCCGATGGCGAGGATGCACACGATCAGGAACGTCTGATCGCGCTTGCTGGAAGGAAGAAGGGCCATGGACTACCTCACCGAGACTGCGAGCGGCACGCGGCGCACGAACGCCGGATCCGGCCGGGAATACATCATGTCGAGCTGGAACTGCGTGATTTCCTTTCCGTTGTCCTGCGCGCGCTCCGACTTGGCGAGCTGCACGTTCTCGAGGAACGGGGAGGACTCGAGCTGCTTCATGAAGCGGGTGAGCGCCTGGATGTCGACCGTGTTGCCGACGAGGCGCATGCGGATCGTATCCCGCGGGATGTTCGTGTTGACCGCACCCTTGCGGACGCGCTTGCCGGGCTCCGGCGCGGGCGGTGCCATGGTGGCGACGGTGGACTGCCCCTGACCCGCGCCGGTGAAGCCGAGGGACACGAGCCAGGTGTAGGGCGGCAGGGCGCGGCTCACCTCGTCCAGGATGTGCGGCCACACGAAGCGGTCGTCATCGATGGCGCGGATGAGGTTGAGCGAGCGCAGCACGGTGTCGCGCTTCGCTTCCGCCTTCTCACGCTCGCGCAGCACCGACGCGTAGCGAGTGGAGTCCTGCACCGCCTTCCTGACATCTTCCTCGAGCTTCGCCTCGCGCTTGTTCTGCGCGAGGAACAGCGACGCACAGAGGGCGAGGGCGACGCCGGACGTCGCCACCGCGGCGATGAGCCAGGGCTCGCGGATCCGGTCGCGCACGCTGGCGACCATCGCCCCGAGGTCGACCTTGGCACCCCCGCCGCGGCGGGCCTTCTTCCCCGATCCGGGGAGCAGATTGATCTCGATCATGTTCGGCTCAGGCGACCTGGCGCATCGCCAGCCCGATGGGAAGCATCAGGAGCGGCGCGACTTCATCGGTGACGAGGTTGGCCAGCGCACCGTCACGGATGCGCAGGTTGGCCAGGGGGTTGGCCTGCCGCACCGTGAGGCGCAGCCGATCGGCGAGGGCGTCGGTGAGTCCCGGAATCCGGGAGCCGCCGCCGCAGGTGTAGATGGCGCGCACCTGGCCGCCGGTCCGCGAGGACGACGCGAGGAACGCCGCCGCGCGCTCGATCCCGACCGCGATCTCCTCGCCGCGCCCCTCGAGCACCGCGTCGATGTGCGGCGAGCGGTCGTAGCCCTGGAGGAGCGCCTGCGCCTCGTCGGCGGAGACACCGCGCTCGCGCTGCAGGTCCTCGCGGAAGCGCCGGGTGCCCACGGTGATGTCGCGCGTGAGGATCGGCACCCCCTCGTCGAGGATGTTGATGTTCGTGACTTCGTGCCCGATGTTCACGAGCGCGACCACGCCCTGCATGGCTTCGGGATAGTTGATCTCGAAGGCGTTGTGCAGGGCAAAGGCGTCGACGTCGACCAGGGCCGGGTCGAGCCCGGCGTCGGTCAGCATGCGCAGCTTGGACTCGACGAGCTCGCGCTTGGCGGCGACGAGCAGGACGGTCATCTCGGGGCCGCTGCCGTCGGGATCGAGGATCTGGAAGTCCAGCTCCACCGATTCCATGTCGAAGGGGACATGCTGCTCCGCCTCCCACCGCATCAGCTCGCGCGCCTGCTGCTCCTTGACGCGCTCGATCTGGATCTTCTTGATGATGACGTCGCGCCCGCCGACGGCGGTGACGATCTGCTTCGTCTTGACCTGCGCGGCGGCGAGAGCGCCCTGGATCGCTTCGGCGACGATGCCGGGATCCATGACTTCCCCTTCGACGATGGCGTCGGCGAGCAGTGGGACGACGGCGACGCGCACCAGCTCCGGTTCCTTCTTGGAGTGGTCGATCACCGCGACCTTGATCAGGCCGGAGCCGATGTCCAGGCCAACGGTGGTTTTCGAGCGACCGAACAGTGCCATGGGAAAGTACGGGAATCGGGGCGCCGGCCAGGTTGGGATATAGGCGGACGGCGATGTTGCAGGTGGATCAGCGAACCGGCAGTCGGCGAGGGGAACTCGGGCCGACCACCCTGTGCAGGCCGCTGCAGGCGCATGGCGTGCAGGCAATCCCTGCGCGCGTTCTCGTGCCGACGGCATCGTTTCTGGGAGCGACCTGAGGACATGCTGTCCGTCCGTCCGGTCGATCGTACCGAAAACACGACTGACCGCAGGGATGGTAACAAGGGTTGGACATGCCGCGCCGGCTCGTGAACGCGCCGACCATCCGCGCCGCTGTACCCTGCGTCACGGCCGCGCGGCTCAATACAGGTCGGTCATGCTCCACTGCGCGATGGGCACCGGCGGGGATGACGCGCCACCGAGGCTCGCGACGGCGCGCCGCTGCACGAGCAGGCTGACGCGGCGGCGCGCGGCCTGCGCGGCCGCGCCGACGCGCACGTCGACGGTCAGCGCATAGAGATCGGCGGACAGCCGATGCACGCGCAGCCGCGCCTCGAGGGGCAGCGCGGCAGTGGCGTCATCCGCGGCCGGCGTCGCATCGCGCACCACCGCCTGCCCGACGTCGAGGTGCCGACCGGATGTCTCGACCGAGGCGATCGCGT
>JAQBPZ010000024.1 GCA_028287225.1 Gemmatimonadota bacterium | reverse complement strand
AGCGCCGCGCCGCACCCAGCGCCGCATCGAGCCGCTCCAGAGTGAGCGCGAGCTCGGCGTCGCCGTGGGCGGACGACATGAAGCCCGCTTCGAACGCCGAGGGCGCCAGGTACACGCCGCGATCGAGCGCCGCATGAAAGAAGCGGCGGAACAGCTCGACGTCGGCCTGCCGTGCGTCGGCATAGCTCCGGACGGGGCCGGAGTGGAAGAAGAAGCCGAACATGGAGCCCGCGCTGTCCGCGGTGAGCGGAACGCCGCGCCGCGCCGCGATCCCGCACAGCCCCTCGACGAGCGCGCGCGTGCGGCGCTCGATGGCGGCGTGCACGCCCGGGGTCAGCGCGCCGAGCGTCGCGATGCCGGCGGCCATGGCGAGCGGATTGCCCGAGAGGGTCCCGGCCTGGTACACCGGCCCGCTCGGCGCCACGCGCGTCATGAGGTCGCGCCGGCCGCCGTACGCCGCGACGGGCAGTCCTCCGCCGATCACCTTGCCCAGCGTCGTGAGGTCCGGCACCACGCCGTATCGCTCCGCCGCCCCGCCCGGTGCGACGCGGAAGCCCGTCATCACCTCGTCGAAGATCAGGAGCGCGCCGTGTGCGGTCGCGATGCGGCGCAGGGCGGGCAGGAAGTCGGCCTCCGGCGCGATGAAGCCGGCGTTGCCGACGACGGGCTCCACGATGATCGCGGCGATGCGCTCGCCGTTCGCCCGGAAGACCTCCTCGACGGCGTCCACGCTGTTGAACGGGACCGTCAGGGTGAGGGCGGCGAGGGCCTCCGGGACGCCCGGGGAGTTCGGGAGCCCGAGGGTGGCGACGCCGGATCCCGCGCGCACGAGGAAGCTGTCGGCGTGCCCGTGGTAGCAGCCGTCGAACTTGAGCAGCAGGTCGCGTCCCGTGGCCGCGCGTGCGAGGCGCAGGGCGCTCATCGTGGCCTCCGTGCCGCTCGAGACGAAGCGCAGCATCCCGATGTGCGGCATGCGCTGCTGCACCAGCTCGGCCAGGGTGACCTCGAGGCCGGTGGGGATGCCGAAGCTGGTGCCGCGCGCCATCGTCTCGCGGAGCGCGTCCAGGACGACTGCCGGGGCGTGGCCGAGGACCAGCGGTCCCCACGAGAGGACGTAGTCGAGGTACTCGTTGCCGTCCACGTCCCAGATGCGGGCGCCCTCGCCGCGTGCGACGACGAACGGCTCGCCGCCGACGCCGCCGAAGGCGCGGACGGGGGAGTTCACGCCCCCGGGAAAGAGCTCGCGCGCACGGGCCATGAGCGCCTGCGAGGCGGCGGTGGTGCGGACGTCACTCACGCTTGGCAGCCATTGGCTTTTTGCGTACGCGAATTCATGCGAATGGGTAGCGAATTCTCGCGAATGCAGGCAACTGAACGGCATTGGAGGTGCGCCACGGAAGGTTCTACGCGGCGCAACTTCAAAACCTCCCGCAGCAATCAGCGGATCGCGGAAATTCGCTACCCATTCGCATGGATTCGCGTACGCTGCAGGCAACAGCGGTCAACGCCCGAAGCTCCCCATCGTGGAGCCCATGACCGGCAGCGACCGCGTGCGCGGTACCGTGCGGCGCTCCGTGGAGTCCACCACGCGCAGCAGCGTCGCGCGGAAGTCGACGTCGTCCTCCACGCCCTCGATCACCGCGTCGATGATCGTGCCCGGCGCCAGCGCCTCGGCGCCCTGCACGTAGGCCACGCCGTCCACGTCGTCCGCCTGCCACACCGTGCGGCACTGCGCCTCGCCCCCCTCCACGCGGTCCACCATCGTCCGTGCCGTGCGGCCGATGAAGCGCTCGTAGCGCTCCGCGGTGATCTGGCGCTGCAGCTCCATGAGGCGCTCCAGCCGCTGCCGCTTCACCGGCTCCGGCACGTCGTCCGTCATGGCCGCCGCGCGCGTGCCCTCCTGCGGCGAGTACGTGAAGGCACCGACGCGCTCGAACTGCGTCTCCTCCACGAAGCCGAGCAGCTCCTCGAAGTCGGCATCCGTCTCGCCCGGAAACCCGACGATGCAGGTGGTGCGGATCGCGAGATCGGGCACCACCTCGCGCAGCTTCTTCACGCGGTCGCGGATGGTGTGCTGTCGCTCGGGGCGGCGCATGCGCGCCAGCACGCTGTCCGCCGCATGCTGCATGGGCATGTCGAGGTACGGGAGCACGCGGCTCTCGCGCGCCATCACCTCGAGGAGGCGCGGCGTGATCCCGGAGCTGTAGAGGTAGAGCATCCGCAGCCACGGGATGTCCGTGTCCTTCACGAGCGCCTCGAGCAGCTCGGGCAGGGTGAAGCCGTCGCGCCGGTCGCGCCCGTAGTGCGCGAGGTCCTGCGCCACGAGGTTGATCTCGCGCGCGCCCTGCGCCTCGAGGAGCTGCGCCTCGCGCACCACCTCGTCCAGCGCGAACGACCGATGCTTGCCGCGCATGAGCGGGATGGCGCAGAACGCGCAGCCGTGGTCGCACCCTTCGCTGACCTTCAGGTAGCGGATGTGCGGGACGTCGCCGGTGAAGAGCCGCACGCCCGGATGCATCGCGGGCTGGTCGCCGATCAGGCCGCGCGCCTCGAGCTCGGGCAGCAGCCGGTCCATCTCGGAGGCGCCGAGGAACAGGTCGACCTCCGGCAGCGCCTCCTCCAGCTCGCCCTTGTGCCGCTGGACCATGCAGCCCACCGCCACCACGGCCTGGCAGACGCCGTCGTCCTTCATCCGGCCGGCCTCGATGATGGAGTCCAGGGACTCCTTCTTCGCCGCGTCGATGAAGCCGCAGGTGTTGATGACGATCACCTCGGCCTGCGCGAGGTCGTCGGTGTACTCCGCCCCCCGGTCGGCGAGCTGGGCGAGGTAGCGCTCGGAGTCGACGGTGTTCTTGTCGCATCCGAGGGTGATGAAGCCGACTTTCATGCGAGACCAGCGGGACGGGAGGGGATGCGGAACATCCCTTAAACCTAACGGGTGCAGGGAGTTCGGTGAACCCACGTTCCAACGGCACGGCCTGCCTTCAGCGTACGCGGCCTGCCTTCTGACGTACGCGAATTTCACCGAATGCTTCGCATCAGCGACTCCACCGAATTCCTGTCGTGTGGGTTGGGAATTCGCTGACGCGGAGCGTTCGAGGGAATTCGCGTACGGTCAGGGCACCAGTTGAGCTGGAACCACGAAAGGCGTCGGTTTGGCGAGCCTGCCCTTCCTCCTCGGCAGATCGCTCTTGCGCGAGCTTACTTTGCATTATAAAGTTCTTTCCATGACTCCGCCATCCGCCGCCTCCACAGCCTCCGCATCCCTGCCACCGCGGCACGTCGTCGTGGTGGCCGACCCCGCCCCCGCCCTCGACGTGCCGCTCGCGCGGCGCGTCCTGGGCGAGGCCATCCTCCTCGGCATCACCGCCGACGCGCTCCTGCGGGTGTCGCTGCGAGGGGTCGCCCTTCCCGTGTGGACCACGCTCGCCGCGCTGGCGCTCGTGTCGCTCACCTGGACGGCCGGCCGCCGGGTGAGTCGCGAGGTCGCGGCCTGGCTCGCCACCGCCGTGGTGTTCGCGGTCACGGTCGCGTGGCGCGACGCCGAGACGCTCGACGTGGCGGGGATCTTCGCCACGATCGGCGCCCTGCTCATGGCGGCGGTGGCCTCGCATC
>JAQBPZ010000393.1 GCA_028287225.1 Gemmatimonadota bacterium | reverse complement strand
TGCTGTTGGTGCTCGACAGCTCCATCTTGGCCTTCTCGGCGGCTTCCTTGAGGCGCTGGAGCGCCATCGGGTCCTTGGAGAGGTCGATGCCCTGGTCGCGCTTGAACTCGCCGACGATCCAGTCCATGACGCGCTGGTCGAAGTCGTCGCCGCCGAGGTGGGTGTCGCCGTTGGTGCTCTTGACCTCGAACTGGCGCGAGCCGTCGACGTCGTACAGCTCCAGCACCGAGATGTCGTACGTCCCTCCCCCGAGATCGAATACCGCGACCTTCTCATCCTTCTTCTTGTCGAGGCCGTACGCGAGCGCGGCCGCGGTGGGCTCGTTGATGATGCGCAGGACGTCGAGGCCGGCGATCTTGCCGGCATCCTTCGTCGCCTGGCGCTGGGCGTCGTTGAAGTACGCCGGCACCGTGATGACCGCCTTGGTCACGGGCTGGCCGAGATAGTCCTCCGCGGTCTGCTTCATCTTCTGGAGGATCATCGCCGAGACCTCGGGCGCCGAGTAGCGCTTGCCCTGCACCTCGACCGTGGCGACGTCGTTCGCGCCGCTGAGGACCTTGTAGGGCACGCGCTTCTGCTCCTCCTGGACCTCGCTCATCTTGCGGCCCATGAAGCGCTTGATGGAGAAGACGGTGTTCTGCGGGTTGGTGACGGCCTGGCGCTTGGCGACCTGGCCGACGAGGCGCTCGCCGTCCTTCGTGAAGCCGACGACCGAGGGGGTGGTCCGCCCACCCTCCGCATTGGGAATGACGACCGGGTCACCGCCCTCCATGACGGCCACGACCGAGTTGGTCGTTCCCAGGTCGATACCGATGACTTTATCCGCCATTGCTTCCTCGTTGAATGGTGTAGACGCGGCAGCTGCTGCCGCGGACATCCCTGCAGAGGGCAAGACGGGGACCCGCCCGGTCCCGCCAAGGTGACAGATTCTGGCGAGCGCGAGGGCCGGCTGGCGTGCCAGCGTGGCCGACCGGACACCGAGGTGCCGGAATGGCAGTGGGGAGGCGCCGAGCCAAACCTTTCAGTCGACCGCGCGCGCGCGAGGAGCGTCGACCGCCATTCGAGGAACTGTCCAGGGCGGTTCCCGTGTCCTCCACGCTCTTCGCGGTTCATGCTCTTGAACAGCGAACAGCTTGAACCGCGGAGGACGCGGAGGAGGTGCAGGAGAACGGTTGAACCGCGAGTGGCCCGCAGGGTTTCCCTCGCTCCCCCGGCCAGGTAACTTCGACTCGATCAATCCCCTCCCTCCGATCCCTCCGCGCTCCAATGCTGAGCCGACTGATTCCGCGCGACGAAGAGTTCTTCGACCTCTTCAACCAGCTCGCCGAGCACCTCAAGACCTCCGCGCAGCTCCTCGACAAGCTGTTCTCCCACCCCGAACGCACTGCGGAGCTCGTTGGTCAGATCAAGGACGTGGAGCATCTCGCCGACGAGCTGACGCATTCGATCAACATGCGGATCGACAAGAGCTTCATCACGCCGATCGACCGCGAGGACATCCACATGCTCGCCTCGCGCCTCGACGACGTGATCGACCGGCTCGACGGGACGGCGCGGCGCGTGGTGATGCTGCACATCAACGAGGTGCGCGAGCCGGCGAAGCGGATGGCCCACGTCCTCTGCAGCGCCGCGGACCTCATCGCCAAGGCGGTCGTGGCGATCAAGAAGCCGAAGGAGGTGAGCCAGTACGCCACGCGGATCAAGCAGCTGGAAGAAGAGGGCGACGCGATCTACCACGAGGCGGTCGGCGCGCTGTTCGCAGGGAAGCCGGACCCCATCGAGGTGATCCGCTGGAAGGAAGTGTACGAGACGCTGGAGCAGGCGATCGACGACTGCATGGGCGTCGCGAACGCCGTGCACAGCATCTCCATCAAGAACAGCTGAGCCGCCCGTGGTCTGGTACATCATCGGGATCATCGCGTTCGCCTTCGTCTTCGACTTCAGCAACGGCTTCCACGACTCGGCGAACTCCATCGCCACGATCGTGGGGACGCGGGTCCTGAGCCCGCTCCACGCCGTCATCTGGGCGGCGTTCTTCAACTTCGCGGCCCTCTTCACGGGCGGCGTCGCGGTGGCGAAGGCGGTCGGCGGCGGCATGATCGACCAGCACGTGGTGGACCCGAACGTGATCCTCGGCGCCCTGCTCGGCGCGATCATCTGGAACATGATCACGTGGTACTACGGCATCCCGTCCAGCTCCTCGCACGCGCTGATCGGCGGCTATGCCGGATCCGCCGTGGCCAAGGGCGGGCTCGCGGCCATCACGTGGGGCCCGAAGTGGATCCAGACCCTGAGCTTCATCGTGATCTCGCCGCTCGTGGGATTCCTCGCGGGCTACATCCTGATGGTGCTCTGCTACTGGATCTTCAAGGGGATGAGCGGGAGCCGCGCGGACCGCGTGTTCCGCCCGATGCAGCTCCTGAGCTCCGCGGCGCTCTCGTACTCGCACGGCGGCAACGACGCGCAGAAGACGATGGGCATCATCCTCGGCCTGCTGGTGGCGAGCAAGGCCTACTTCGCGACGCAGACCGGCTGGATGCACGGCCTGTACGTGAAGGACTTCTCCACGATTCCGCGCTGGGTGGAGATCGGCGCGTACTCGGCCATCTCCCTGGGCACGCTGTTCGGCGGCTGGCGGATCGTGCACACGATGGGCTCGCGCATCACGAAGCTTCGCCCCATCGGCGGCTTCGCGGCCGAGACCGGTGGCGCGATGGCGATCCAGCTCGCGACGCACTGGGGCATCCCGGTGAGCACCACGCACACCATCACCGGCAGCATCGTCGGCGTGGGGGCCACGACGCGCCTCTCGGCCGTGCGCTGGGGGCTGGCGGGGCGCATCGTGTGGGCCTGGGTCCTGACGATTCCCGCATCGGCGCTCATGGCGGCGCTGTCGTACTGGATCCTCTCGCGGATCGTGCAGCTGGGGTAGCCGTCGCATGACCGGGTGACGTGGCCGAATGCCGGACCGCCATCGCGCCGTCCGGCATTTCGCATCTGGGCCCGGTGCGCCAGGAGCTCGTGCCCGGTGCCCGGTGCCCGGTGCGTAGCCTTCTGGCGTACGCGAATCTCCGCGAATGGTGAATGACGATGGCCGCGATTCCGCCGCTAAGACATGAGGAAAGCAGCTGGGGGTGCAGCAGTTACCCCAACATGTCCATTCGCGGAGATTCGCTTCCCATTCGCGGAAATTCGCGTACGCCAAAAGGCAGGCG
>JAQBPZ010000383.1 GCA_028287225.1 Gemmatimonadota bacterium | reverse complement strand
GGCTCTGCTGCGAGGAGTTCTACGAGGGGTCGGCGCAGTCGTCCTGAGGCGACGCGACGTCGGTGTGGAGGCACGGCCACCGGTGCGTCCATCATGGCGGCGCCCTCGTCCTTCATATAGAGTTCGGTATTGTCGCAGCGCTGGCAGGAGGCGGACGCCGGCTGCTCGTCCACCTCGAAGACAGCGGTCCGTCGATGCGTGGCCGGACTTCGGCGGCCGACGCCATCACCAGCGACAAGCCCCGGAGCACACGTGCGACTTGCCGATTTCATCGAGAGCAACCGGGAAGCCATCCTCGGCGAATGGGTGACCTTCGCGAGGTCCAGCGGGCCGGCGGGACACGCCATGGACCGCGTCGCGCTCCGTGACCATGCGCAGGAGATGCTCGACAGCATCGTCATCG
Source organism: Gemmatimonadota bacterium (assembly GCA_028287225.1). Taxonomy (GTDB): domain Bacteria; phylum Gemmatimonadota; class Gemmatimonadetes; order Gemmatimonadales; family Gemmatimonadaceae; genus AG11. Next base: position 5,283 of record JAQBPZ010000383.1, on the reverse strand, counting down.
ACCTGCGGACCCCGCAGACCGACGCGCAGCAGCTCGCCAAGTCGAAGGGCGAAGCCGATGATGACGCCGGCGCGGAAACGGCCGCCGAGGTGCATGGCTCCGGGCGTGCGGTCAGCGGCTTCACCATCGGGGAGATGGTGGCAGAGTACCGTGCCCTGCGTGCGAGCGTCATCCGGCTGTGGACCGTGGCGAACGGCAGCCTCGCCGGCGGAGACATCGATGACCTGATGCGGTTCAACGAGGCCATCGACCAGGCACTCGCCGAGTCCATCACCCGCTACACGTTCGACATCGACCGCTCCAAGGAGATGTTCGTCGCCATCCTGGGGCATGACCTGCGCTCGCCGCTGAGCTCCGTGGTCACGGCCTCGCAGTTCATGCTGGAGATGGGCGACCTGAACGAGCGCGACGCCGGACTGACCGACCGCATCGTGCGCAGCGGCACGCGCATGACGCAGATGATCAACGACCTGCTCGACTTCACGCGGGGACGGCTCGGGTCCGGCGTGCCGGTGAAGCGGGTGCCGATGGATCTCGCGGCCGTGGCGGCGCAGGCGGTGAGCGAGATGGAATCGGCGCATCCAGCCTGCGACTTCCGCATCGAGATCTCGGGCAACCTCGAGGGGAAGTGGGATGGGGCCCGGATCAGCCAGATGCTCGTCAACCTGCTCGGCAACGCCGTGCATCACGGGTCGGAGCGCACGCCGATCACCGTGCAGCTGCGTGGGCGCGACGACGACGTGGTGATCCGCGTGCACAACGACGGGCCGCCGATCCCGCCGGCAGACCTGCCGAGCCTGTTCAGTCCCTTCAAGAGGCTCGGTGCGGTGACTCCCGCCGGCGACTCCGCCAGCAGCCACCTCGGGCTGGGACTCTACATCGTGCAGCAGATCGTGAGCGCCCACGGCGGCACCATCGACGTGGTGACCGAGGAAGGGAAGGGGACGGCCTTCACCGTGCGGCTCCCGCGCGACTGAGCGTCCCCGTGGCCGCCCGGAGCACCGGGAGGGGATCGATGGCGCGGCCGCGAGACCAGTGGCGCACGTCGGCGCTTCGTGCGATGGCGAAGTGGAGGTGGGGCGCGCTCGCCTGCGCGTTGCCCGTGGAGCCGACGAAGCCGATGAGCTGGCCGCGCGCGAGTGGCGCGCCGTCGCGCAGTCCGGGCGCGTAGCCGTCGAGGTGCGCGTAGAGCATGATCCACCGTTCCGACGAATCGGCGGCATATACCATCAGGCCGCCCGCCGCGCTGGTGAACAGCTTGAGCACGCGGCCGGCCGCCGCGGCGTGGATCGGCGTCCGTCGGGCCGCCATGAGGTCGATCGCCTGGTGCCGCCGCGTGCCGCCGCCCCGCCGCTCGTCGAAGTTGCTGTGGAGCCCCGACGGATCCACGCTGTCCAGCGGCATCGCGATCTCCCGCGTCAGCAGCGCGATGTCCTCGTCGGTCACGGTCTCCGTGCCGCTCGGCGCCATCCGCACCGAGTCGGCAGGGAGGAGGGCCCCGGGCGGCGCGGACGACGCGGGCAGGGGCGGCACGGCGCGTGGCGCCGGCGCGATGCCGTAGCCGCGCGCCATCGCCGTCGCCGCGAGCACCATGGCGCCGACCAGCGCGCACTGCAGGTAGCTGATCCACTCGATGCGCAGGGCATCGTGCGGGCTCGGCACGGACGTGCGCCGGCGCCAGCGCACCAGCGTGCGCATCGGCCACACCTCGATCGCGATGATGACGAGGAACAGCGCCATCTTCAGACGGAACGCGTGGCTCGCAACGTAGTACGACGTCGCCTTCTCGGTGCCGCCCAGCAGGCGCCAGAGGCCGGTGCTCAGCCAGAGGAGGGCGGCGAGGCCCCACCAGGCATCTCCGGTGTAGGCGCGCCGCAGCGCGTCGTCCGCCGTGGAGCCGCGGCGCCAGGCGCGGAGCGCGCGTGCGCGCGACCACACGCCGCCCAGTCCGATGGCGAGGGCCAGCAGGTGCCACCAGGCGAGGGCGAGGCGAAGGTCCACGGCCCAAGATGGGCCAGCGGGCACGGCATTGCGAGGGCCGGTGGCTTCCTTGTGCCGTTCCGGAACGCGGAACAGCTTGCGGAGCACGGCCAGCACGCGCGCCAACCCCGACCAGGGTCACCCCATGCGCACCGTTCGGTACCTGCCCGCCCTGTCCCTCGTCTGCCTGCCTGCGCTCGTGAGTGCGCAGGGCGCGGCGGACAGCACGCGCTGCTTCCGCTTCGACCGCGCGTACTTCGGGTATCCGCCGGACGAGACGCCGGTGCTCGCCCTCACGCCGCAGCGTCATCCCGAGCCGCGCCTGGGCAGTGAGGGCCGCGTGATCGAGCTGCCCACGCTTCGTCCGGACTCCGCGGAACGGGAGCATCGCCAGCGTTACAGCGGATGGGCCCCGCTGCGTGGCGACAGCGTGATCGTCGTCTGGCGCAACGGCTTCGCCGGCTACCGGATGCGCCTGGCCGTGCGCGGTGACAGCCTGGTGGGCATCGAGCGCTTCCTCACCGACGACCGCCTGCGCACCGTACGCCCGTCGCGGGCGAGCGCCGTACGCGTGGCGTGTCCGAGCGCGTGACCCTCGGCCTGCCCTGGGCGGTGTGCGTCCGCGAATTCATGCGAACGTGTAGCGAATGGTCGCGACCACCACGCTGTCAGGGTATCGCCGAGCGGGGAGAATCGCTTTCATTCGCTGCCCATTCGTGACGATTCGCGTACGCAAACAGCTCATGCCCGTGAAACGCATCTGCCTCACGCTGCTCGCCGCGCTGCTCGCGGCGGGATGCTCCAGCTCGTCGCCGGCCACGACGGTGCCGGCCGGTCCCGCGCCGGATTCCTTTCGCGTCGCGTTCGCGACGAGTCGCGGCACCTTCGTGGTGCAGGCGAACCGCGCGTGGGCGCCGCATGGCGTGGACCGGTTCTACCAGCTCGTCGGCGAGGGGTTCTTCGACGAGAACCGGTTCTACCGCGTGCTGCCGGGCTTCATCGCGCAGTTCGGCGCGAACGACGACCCGAAGCGCAACAAGGCGTGGGAGGCGATCCCGCTTCCCGACGACAGCGCGCGGCAGCACAACGTGCGCGGCACCGTGAGCTATGCGCACCTGGGCCCCGGTACCCGCACGCACCAGCTGTTCGTGAACCTCAAGGACAACCCGAACCTGGATCGCGAGGGCTTCGCGCCGATCGGCCGGGTGGTGGACGGCATGGCGGTCGCCGATTCGCTCTACGCGGAATACGGCGAGGACCCGCGCTACCAGCTCATTGCGACGATGGGCAACAAGTACCTGGCGCGCATGTTCCCGAAGCTGGACTACATCGTGACGGCCCGGGTCGTCGAGAAGTGAGGGCAGGGATTAGGGATTAGGGATTAGGGACGTCCCGGGCGGCTGTCATCCCGCAGGAGGGAGCGCCGCGACCGAGTGTCGGGATCTGCTGTCCCTGCCGTGACGCTGGCCCATCCGCAGGGACAGAAGATCCTGACCGGCCCTGCGGGCCAGCAGGATGACATTCGCTCGGGATGTCAGGCAGTTCCCAATCCCTGATCCCTCATCCCGTCTCCCTCCTATGCCAGCGACGGATGCCGGTTCACGACGTCGTTGTGCACCTGGAACTGGTGCGCCACGGACAGGATCACGTCGTCGTTGTACAACGCGCCGGTGATCACGCCGCAGATGGGCTGCGCGTTCAGCGGTGCCGGGGCGGGGGTGCCGGCTGGACGCGGCGCGCCGCCCGGCTGCTGCGCGGGCACGTCGAACTTGTACGGCACCACGGCGCACGGATGCCCCGTCTGCGCGTTCGGCGCGATGTCGGCCCCCCACGAGCCGACGAACAGGTCGAGGTCCTTCATGAACTCGCCCCACTTCGTCACGAGCACGTAGCGGCGGCGCTGGTTGTTGAGGAACTCGAACGCGCGCACGGTGCGGCCCTGCACGAAGCGCGGGTTCCAGTCGGCCGGCGCCATCGGGCTCGGGGGGCCATCCGGGACCGGGGTCGAACCGGGGTAGGGCGCCCCGTTCGTCGTGGGCGGCGCGAGCACGGTGTTGAGGTCCAACCCGATCTCCTTCGCCTTGCGCTGCACGTAGCTGTCGAACGCCGAGGCGTACTCCACGTTCAACCCGCCGCCACCGATGCCCGGTACGGTCGGCCGCGCGCCGATCACCCGCGGGTTGGCGCCGAGCGACTTGAGGGTGGCGACGATCTCGGCCGGCGCGCCGGGGTCGGCGAGGTTCGGACGCGCCGCGTCGGGGCTCGGGCGTCCCGGGTCGATGCCGATGCGCAGGCCGGCCAGCCGGATGTTCGGGTCGAAGGTGAACGGCGTGGTGAGCGTGGACGGATCCTTCGCGTCGACGCCGTGGATCACGTTGAAGACCATCGCGCAGTCCTCGATCGTGCGGCAGATGGGCCCGACGCGGTCCTGCGACCACGCGAGCACCATCCCGCCGGCGCGGCTCACACGGCCGAAGGTGGGACGCAGCGCGCTCACGCCGCACCGCACCGCCGGCGAGACGATGGAGCCCTGGGTCTCCGTCCCGATCCCGAACGCGACGCAGCCCGCGGCGGTCGCGGAGGCCGGGCCGGCCGACGAGCCGCTGGAGCCCTGGCTGAGGTTCCACGGATTGTTCGTGCGCCCGCCGAACCACTGGTCGTTCTGCGCGAACAGCCCGGAGGAGAGCTTCGCGATGAGCACCGCGCCCGCGTTGCGCAGGCGCACCACCACCTCCGCATCCTCGTCGATGACGCGGTCGCGGAAATCCGCCGCGCCCCACGTCGTGGGCACCCCCTTCGTGTTGAACAGGTCCTTCACGCCGTAGGGGATGCCGTGCAGCGGGCCGCGATACCGCCCGGCGGCGATCTCCGCGTCGGCGCGGGCCGCTTCGGCCATCCCCTGCGTCTCCATGATCGTGACGGCGCAGAGCAGCGTCGGGTTCAGCCGCTTGAGGCGGTCCAGATAGATCCGCGTGAGCCGCGTGGAGGTGATCTTCCGGGCCTTGAGCAGGGCCGACAGCCGGTGCGCGGGCAGGAAGGCGATCTCCTCGTCGGACGACGGCACCGTGCCCGCCCATCTGGCCACGGGGAAGGCGGAACGCTCGAAGGCCCGCGCGCCATGCTCGCGCACCAGCTTCTCCATCAGCGCGCCGGTGCCGCCGGGATAGGGCATGAACTGCTCGGCCGGCGGCTCGCCGTTGCCGAGCGGCCAGGGCGGAGTCTGCTGCTGTTGTTGCGGCATGCCGCGCGCCGCGGCCAGCGCGCCGGCGGCGTCGAAGGCGCGCACGCCGCGCTGCGCCTGCA
>JAQBPZ010000354.1 GCA_028287225.1 Gemmatimonadota bacterium | reverse complement strand
CACCGTCATCCGGAAATTGCGCTCCATGGTCGGCGAGCTGGCGGCGTAGTCCTGCGAGTAGTGCACCATGCCGCCGCCAAGCACGCGCCGGATGCCGGCCGCGGCGGCGTGCGCGTCCACGGAGCCCTCTCCCGACGCGCGGTCGCAGACGTCGAGATAGTTCGACCGGGTCCCGAGGGGCCACGCGGCGCCGCCACCATTCCCCGCAGCGAACTCCGACCACGACTGATTGACGGCGATCACGTCGGCCGTGGGTCCCAGCAGGGCGATGTGATCGGGGAGGGTGTCCAGCGCCTCCTGGAGCAGCGACGTGGCGGCGGCCTGCGCGACGCGGCTCCGCTCGCCGTGCTTGAGCCGCACCAGGGCGCTGACGGCGGCGCGCAGCACGTTGGCGTCGAAGGGGTGCGTCAGGTAGCCGTCGGCGCCGGCGTCGAGCCCGCGCGCGCGGTCCGCGTGAGACGTCGCGGAGGACGAAAGGTGCAGCACCGGCAGCAGCGTCGGCGAGCCGGCCTTGAGCCGACGGCAGGTCTCGAAGCCGTCCATGTCCGGGAGGTTCACGTCCAGGACGACCGCGTCGATGCCCTGGAGCGCCGCGATGGCCAGCGCCGTGGCCCCGGTGGAGGCCTCGATCACGTCGAAGCCTTCGGCGCGCAATGCGCGCGTCACGGTGTAGCGCTGTGCGTCGCTGTCGTCCACGACGAGCACGGTGGAGCGAACGACGCCCTCGAGGGCGGGGGAGGGAGTGTCCGGGCGGGCGGGGAGCTGCACGAGGCGACGGTTCCAGGATGCGTTCCGGACCTGCCGCCCGAGCACTGCGCTGCATGCATCGACGCGTTGTCGACGGCACGTTCTGCATCCCCCACTCACGCGCGCGACGGCAGCCGCGCCCACCTCCCCGAGGCAGGACGAGCGTGCCGGCCGGTGGTCACGCCGGCGTCAGGGCTCCATGAGCCGGAGCAGATTGCGCACGCGCAGGCAGAGCTCGTGGCGGTTCACCGGCTTGGTCAGGAACTCCTCGGCCCCGGCGCCAAGGCCGTGAATCCGCGAGTTGCGGTCGTCGAGCGCGGTGAGGATGATGATCGGGATGTGCCGCGTCCGTGGATTCACCTTGAGGCTCGCGGCCACCTCGTAGCCGTTCATCCCGGGCATCATGACGTCGAGCAGGATGAGGTTCGGCGGACGTTCCGTGACCATCGTCAGTGCCTCCGCCCCGCTCGAGGCCAGCGCGATCTCGTAGCCCTCGCCCCCGAGCATGACCTCGAGCAGCTGGCGGTTGCGGCGCTCGTCATCCACGACGAGGATCAGCGGGAGCGGGCCGGGCGCGGCGGAGGTCTCGGGGCTCATGCGGTGGGAAGGTGGGTGGCGATCGTCGCGAGGAACTCCTTGTAGCGCATCGGCTTGCCAATGTAGCCATCGCAGCCCGCCGCGCGAATGCGCTCCTCGTCGCCCTTCATGGCGAGTGCCGTGAGGGCGATGACCGGGATGGCGCGCGTCGTCTCGTCGGCCTTGAGCAGCATCGTGGCCTCCAGTCCGTCCATGCCGGGCAGCTGCATGTCCATGAGGATGAGGTCGGGCTGTTCGGTGCGCGCGAGGGCCAGCCCGGCCTCCGCGTCCGTCGCGCTGAGCACGCGATGCCCCGCCGACTGCAGCAGGAACACGGCGAGCGTCATGTTGGCCGGGTTGTCCTCCACCAGGAGCACGGTACCCATGTCAGCGTCCCGCCACGCGGCCCGACATCGCGCGCCGGACCTCCGAGAGGAGGCGCTGGTCCGAGAACATGGCGCGGTCCATGATCGCGGTGACGGAGCCGTTCAGGCGCGCGCGCTGCTGCTCGGTCACCGCCGCAGTCGTGACGACCACGATCGGGATGCGCGCCGTGTCCGGCGACCCACTCAACGCGTCCACCACGTCGAAGCCGCTCACGCCGCTCATCTCGAGGCTCAGGATCATCAGGTCGGGATGCTCGCGACGCGCAGCCTCGATGGCGGCCGTTCCCGTGGTCGCGCGCAGCACGCGCGTCGCGGTGCCGTCCATGAGGCTCGCGGTGTGCTCGAGGGCCACCGCGTCCTCGTCCACCACGAGCACGGTCAGCCGGTCGGCGGGCGAGGCGGGCAGCAGGTGCAAACCGGCCAGCGACGAGTTCAGGTCTTCCCGCGAGAGGGGCTTCTGCACCACCGCGGCGGCCCCCAGCGCGAAGCCGCGTCCCTGGTCCTCCACGATGGAGATGATCACGACCGGGACCGACCGCAGCGACGGCATCTCCTTGATGCGTGCCAGGAACTCCCATCCATCCATGCCGGGCAGCATGATGTCCAGCGTGATGAGGGCCAGCGGCTGCTCCTCCACCATGCGGAGGGCCGCCTCGGCCGACGCCGCGTGGACCACGCGGAATCCCTCGGCCTCGAGCTGCACCCGCACGAGCTCCGCGGACTTGAAGTCGTCCTCCACCACCAGCGCCGTGAGCTGACCGGCGGCCAGCGGCGCGGGGTGTATCGCGGGCACGCTCATCGGCGTGCTGGACGACGCCTCGGCGCCGTGCACGGGCAGCCAGACGGTGAACCGCGAGCCTTCGCCGACCGCACTCTCCACCGCCACCGTGCCGCCGTGCAGCTCGGCGAGCAGCTTCACCATCGCGAGGCCGAGCCCCGTGCCCTCGAACTTCCGCGCGAGGCCGCTGTCGATCTGGCTGAAGGGCTTGAACAGCTGCTCGAGCCCCTCCGGCGAGATGCCGATGCCGGAGTCCTCCACCGAGATCTCCAGGAAGACGGCATCCTTCTCCGACGCGAGCGGCACGCTGCGCCCCGACCGGCCAGGGGTGATCCGACCCACCTGCTCGCGCGGGACGTGGCACGCGCGCAGCGTCACCTGCCCACCCTCGGCCGAGAACTTCACGGCGTTCGACAGCAGGTTGTAGACGATCTGCTTGAGCTTCCTGGAATCGACGTGCATCCAGCCGACCTCGGCGCACGAGTCCAGCGTGAGCTGGATGTGCCGCTCCGCGGCCTTCTCCCGGATGATGGTGAGGCTGTTGGCGAAGAGCGCCGCCACCTGCACCGGCTCCAGGTCCAGGACCATCTTGCCGGCCTCGATCTTGGACAGGTCGAGGATGTCGTTGATGAGCGAGAGCAGGTGCGTCCCGCTCCCGAAGATGTCGCCGATGAAGCCGCGCTGCTGGTCCGTGAGGTCCCCGAGCATGCCGTCCTTCAGCACCTCCGAGAACCCGATGATCGCGTTGAGCGGCGTCCGCAGCTCGTGCGACATGTTGGCCAGGAACTCGGACTTCATGCGGCTGGCGTCCTCGAGCTCCACGTTCTTGAGCTGGAGCGTCTGCTCGATGCGCTTCAGCTCCGTCATGTCGCGCGCGGAGGCGAACACGCCCTGGAGCCGCCGATCGCGGTCGTGGAACGTCGTCGCGTTGTACGAGACCACGGTCAGCTTGCCATCACGCGCGCGCGCCGTGAGCTCGTAGTTGGTGAGCTTGCCCTCGTTGAGCACGCGGTTGATGGCACCCTCGGCACGCGCCGGGTCGGTGAAGTAGTTCTTGAAGGGCGCCCCGATCAGCTCGTCTCGCGTGCAGCCCGTGAGGGCCTCGGTCTGCTTGTTGACGTCGGTGATGATCCCGCGCGGGTCGGTCGTCATCAGGGCATCGATGTTGGACTCGATCAGCGACCGGGTGTAGAAGTGCTGGTCGCGCACGCGCTGGTCGAGCTTCATGCGCTCTTCCTCCACCTGCTTGCGCGCGGTGTTGTCCGTGCCGATGAGCAGGTAGCCGATGATGCAGTCGGCCGCATCGCGCAGCGCCGTGACCGACACCACGGCGGGAAAGCGGCTGCCATCCTTCCGGATGTACGTCAGCTCGTAGATGTCCTCGATGCCACGCGTCGCCTTGAACACGAGCGCTTCGAAGCCCGGCGTGATGGGCGTGCCCAGCTCCGCGCTCAGTGCCTGCGCGCGGGCGATGACCTCCTCGGGATCCGAGATGTCCGCCGGCGTGATGCGGTTCATGACGTCGGCCGCCGTGTAGCCAAGCATGCGCTCGGCGCCCACGTTGAAGATCTGGATGACGCCCGCGGCGTCCGTCGCGATGCTGGAGAAGTTGGCGCTGTTGAAGATGGCGCTCTGCAGCGCGCCCGCCTTCACGAGCGCCTCCTCGGCCTGCTTCCGCGCGGTGTTGTCCGTCCCGATCAGCAGGTAGCCGATGATCGCGTCGGCAGCGTCACGGAGCGCCGTCACCGAGACCACCGCCGGGAAGCGGCTCCTGTCCTTGCGGATGTAGGTGAGCTCGTAGATGTCCTCGATGCCGCGCGTCGCCTTGAAGACGAGCGCCTCGAAGCCCGGCGTGATCGGGGTGCCGAACTCTTCGCTGAGCGCGCGCGCCCGCGTGATCAGCTCCTTCGGATCCGAGATGTCCGCCGGGGTGATGCGGTTCATCACGTCGGCCGCGGTATACCCGAGCATCCGCTCGGCGCCGACGTTGAAGATCTGGATGACGCCCGCGGCGTCCGTCGCGATGCTGGAGAAGTTGGCGCTGTTGAAGATGGCGCTCTGCAGCGCGCCCGCCTTCACCAGCGCCTCCTCGGCCTGCTTCCGCGCGGTGTTGTCGGTTCCGATGAGCAGGTAGCCGATGATCGCGTCCGTGGCGTCGCGCAGGGCCGTGACCGACACCACGGCCGGGAAGCGACTGCCGTCCTTGCGGATATAGGTGAGCTCGTAGATGTCCTCGATGCCGCGTGTCGCCTTGAAGACGAGCGCTTCGAACCCGGGGGTGATCGGCGTGCCGAACTCCTCGCTCAACGCGCGGGCGCGGGTGATCAGCTCCTTCGTATCCGAGATGTCGGCTGGCGTGATCTTGTTCATCACGTCGGCGCCCGTGTACCCGAGCATGCGCTCGGCGCCCACGTTGAAGATCTGGATCACTCCGCGGGCGTCGGTCGCGATGCTCGAGAAGTACGCGCTGTTGAAGATCGCGGACTGGAGGGCGCCAGTCCGGAGCAGCGACTCGGCATGCCGCCGTTCGAGGGACGGATCGAGATCAGGGATGGGCGTGACGGGGAGGATCGTCATTCATGCGGACGTGGGAGGGGCCCCGTCACGCGAACGGCGCGATCGGTCGGCGCCGGCACGCCGGCACGCGGTAGACTGGCAAGAATCAGGCAACGCAACGGGGCGCCGCGACTTACGGCGCGCCCGGACGTCAGAGCGCCGAGGGATCCAGCGCCATCACGGGGGCCGCACCCGCCGCAACCTGCGCGGCGAGCGAGGTGACCTGTGGCAGCAGGCGCGTGACGTAGAACCGCGCCGTGGCCAGCCGCGCATCGTTCCGGGCCCCGCCCTGCCGCGCGGCCACCGTCGCCATGCGGACCCACATCCAGCCGACGGCCACCAGGCCGAACATCCGCAGGTACTCCGCGGCGGCCGCCCCGATCTCCTCCGGGTTCGCCTGCGCGCGGCCCATCACGGCCGTGGTGGTGCGCTGGAGCAGCTCGAGCGCGTCGGCCACGGGCGCCGCGATCCCGGCGACGGCCGCATCGGCCCTGGCGGCGGCGAGCTCGGTGCCGGCCAGGGTGAAGAAGCGTCGCGCGAGGCGGCCTCCCTCGTCGGGCACCTTGCGGCCCAGCAGGTCCATGGCCTGCACGCCGTTGGTGCCTTCGTAGATCTGCGTGATGCGGACGTCGCGCACGAACTGCTCCATCCCGAACTCGCGGATGTAGCCGTGCCCGCCGTAGCACTGGAGCGCGAGGTTCGTGACCTCGGACCCGACGTCGGTGAAGAAGGCCTTGATCACGGGCGTCATGAGCGCCAGCAGGTCGGCGGCCTCCTCGCGGCGGCCCGCCTCGCCATGCCGGTGCTCCACGTCCATCAGCATGCCCACCCAGTACGCCAGCGCGCGCATGCCCTCGGTGTACGCCTTCATGGTCATCAGCATGCGCCGCACGTCGGGATGCACGATGATGGCATCGGCCTCCTCGCGCGGGTTCTTCGGACCCGTCAGCGAGCGGCCCTGCAGCCGGTCGCGCGCGTACGCGAGGGCGTTCTGGTACGCGACCTCCGCGACGCCCAGTCCCTGCAGCCCCACGCCGAGACGCGCGCCGTTCATCATCGTGAACATGGCGCGCATGCCCTTGTGCGGCTCACCCACGAGCCAGCCCCGCGCGTTCTCGAAGTTGAGGACGCAGGTGGAGTTCGCCTTGATCCCCATCTTGTGCTCGATGGCGCCGGTGACGACGCCGTTGGCGGAGGCGGCACTGCCGTCGTCACCCGGAAGCAGCTTGGGCACGAGGAACAGGCTGATCCCCCGGGTGCCGGCGGGCGCGTCGGGGAGCCGCGCGAGCACGAGGTGGATGATGTTCCCGGCGAGGTCGTGGTCGCCGGACGAGATGAAGATCTTCGTCCCGCTCACCGCATACGCCCCCTCGTCCACCGGCACCGCCCTGGTGCGGATGATCCCGAGATCGGTGCCGGCGTGCGCCTCGGTGAGGCACATCGTGCCCATCCAGCTGCCGTCCACCAGCTTCGGGAGGAAGCGCGCCTTCAACGCGTCGTCGCCGAACCGCTCCAGCAGGTTCGACGCCCCGTGGGACAGCCCGGGATACATGCTGAACGAGAGGTTGGCCGAGCAGAGCATCTCGTCGAAGACGAAGCGCGCCAGGTGCGGCAGGCCCTGCCCCCCGAACTCCGGCGCCGAAGTGATGGCCGACCACCCTCCGCTGCGGTAGGCGTCGTAGGCGGCGCGGAATCCCGTCGGCGTCGTGACCCGCCCCTGCTCCAGATGGCAGCCCTCGGCGTCACCCGTCTGGTTGATCGGCTGGAGCACCTCTTCGCACAGCCGTGCGCCCTCCTCCAGCACGGCGAAGAGGAGGTCGGGGGTCGCCTCCTCGTAGCCCGGCATGGCGGCGAGCTGGCCGACGTCGTGCACGTCCTCGAGGAGGAAGCGGATCTCGTCGAGCGGAGCCTTGTAGGTCGGCACGGGTGTCCTGGGTGCGGTGGGCGGCTGCCGTCGGCGCCCGATCGCGTCGCCGGTCCCGCTACGGGAAGCTAAGCGCGGCCCGGGACCCACGCCACGCGGCGCGCGGTGCGAATCATGCTCGTGCCGACCCCGCCGGGCACGCGCCCGGATCTACTTCTGCCAGCGAGGATGCTCCGATGGCCGTTCGCGAGTTCACCGACAGTCGCGGCGTGGAATGGCGCGTGTGGGACGTCACGCCCGAGCACATGCACCCGATCACGCGAGGCGAGGACTACATGGCCAACCTCCAGGACGGGTGGCTCGCGTTCGACTCGGGCACCGAGAAGCGGCGGCTGGAGGCGCCGTACCCGGCGAAGTGGATCACCCTGGACCTCCCGGCGCTCGAGGCGCTCTGCGCGCGGGCCACCCCCGTGGTCCGGCGCTCGGACACGGGGAGCCATCGGGCAATCCGCGCGACGGAGACCGAAGTGAAGGCGATGGAGTCCTCGCACGCGCAGCTCACCTTCCGCAGCCCGGGGGGCCGAGAGTGGACCGTGCGGGTACACGAGTGCCTGGACGACGCGGGTCGCCAGCAGACCGTGCTGCGCTTCACCGCCGACGACATCGTGGTGGAGCTGCCTCGCTGGCCGTCCAACTGGCAGTCCGCGACGATGGAGGAATTCGCGGTGATGCTGCTGGACGCCAACCCGCCGCGCCGCCGGAAGCCGGGAGAGGGTCCGCAGCGCCGTCACGACGACCGGACCATCCAGGGGGGCGCCGGGGGTGACGCCGATTCGCGGCGCATGCGCTAGAGTTCGCCAGGGGATGTGCGCCGCATCACCGCAGCGACGCGTGGCGGGTCACCGCAGGGGGATCCAGCAATGCACCGTGCGGCAGCGAGGCCGCACCGTCACATCGCGCGACAAAACGCTGCCCGGGCGGTTTGCCCGCCCCTGCATGGCTCGTCAAGCTGGTAACCGCATCGTCACCACCACCCGACGCAGGGAGATGGGGAATGTACGCATCATCACAGGCGCCCTCGCACGAGCGGGCGACTCGCTTCAATAACCTCGTGGCCGAGCTTCGCCAGTTCCTGCGCCGCGTGGATCCGCAGCTGCCCGAAGACGACGTGCTGGAGGAAGCCGTCCATCACGCGGCGCGCCGTCTTGGCGGGGGCGACCTCGTGTCGTCCTTCGTCGGATAGATGGTGGACGCACCGATCGGACAGCCGAGGGCGGAGGAGTTCGACCGGCTCGTGCAGGAGCTCCTGCCGAAGGTGCGGGAGCTGCTGCCGCACCTCTCGGACGTGGAAGCGCTGCGCGGGGCGGCACTGATGGCGGAGTATCGCCTGGCCGCGGAGCAGACGCTCGTGTGGGGCGGGAGCTCCCGGCGGACCTTCTAGCGCCGTGTGACCCTGGCGCCGCGCCTCACCAGCGCGGGTCCGCCTGGAGCATGACGCCCACGTCCTGCACCGGAATGGGGCGCGAGAACAGGTAGCCCTGTGCCGACTCGCACCCGATGTTCCGCAGCACCTGCAGCTGCGCCTCCGTCTCCACGCCCTCGGCGATGACCGTCACGCCGATGTTGCGGGCCAGGTCGCGCACCGTGTGCACGAGCTGGAGGTGCATGGGCTGCTCCATCTGCATCACGAAGCTCCGGTCGATCTTGATGGCGTCGAGCGAGAGCTGGTGCAGGTGGCCGAGCGACGAGTAGCCGGTGCCGAAGTCGTCCAGGTACATGCGCACGCCCAGCCCTCGCAGCTCCTCGAGCATGCCGCGCGTGCGCGCCGGGTCATCGATGGCGACGCTCTCGGTGATCTCCAGCTTCAGGCTGTGCGGATCCAGGCCGCTCGCCGCGACGATCTCGGAGACGTGCCGCACGAACTCCGGCTGCGCGAACTGCTTCACCGACAGGTTCACGCTGAGCGACAACGGCGTGTC
>JAQBPZ010000344.1 GCA_028287225.1 Gemmatimonadota bacterium | reverse complement strand
GAGCGCCGCGGCGCGCGTGACCGCCGCGCTCATGCCGCGCGCCTTGAACGACGCGGTCGGGTTGAGCCCCTCGTCCTTGACCCAGAGCTGGGCCACGCCCACCGACCGCGCGAGCGCGGGCAGGTCGTGCATCGGCGTCGCGCCCTCGCCGAGCCCCACCGGCTGCTCGGCGTCGGTGATCGGGAGCACCGCGCGGTAGCGCCACATGTCCCACCGCGGGACGATGGCGTCGAGCGCGGGCCACGGGGAGTCGTAGTGCACCAGCAGGGGCTGGCCGCAGGAGGGACAGACGGATGCGAGCGCATCGCCCGCCTGCGTGTGGTCGCAGGCGGAGCAGTCGAGGTGCCAGGAGCTCACGGAATGGGGGACGGGGTTGGACCGGGGTCGGACCCGGGTTGGACCGGGGTCGGTCCGGCGTTGGAATGATCGAGGCCCTCGCCGGCGCCGCCGTCACGCGGCTCGGCCAGGGCCGGCGCGTGTGCCGGCGCCAGCGCGTCGGTGACGCGCAGCGAATCGAGAATCTTCTGCCCGCTCTTCACCGAGAAGCCGGGCACCTCGGCGATCTGCTGCGGTGTCGCGTCTCGAATGGCCTGGAGCGAGCCGAAATGCGAGAGCAGTGCGCGCCGCTTGCTGTCCCCGATCCCGGGAATCAGCAGCAGCTCGGAGGTGAGCGTCCGCACCGAGCGACGCTTCCGCTGGAAGGTGATCGCGAACCGATGCGCCTCGTCGCGCGCCTGCTGCAGCATGCGCAGCGCAGGGTTGCGCCGGGACATGCGCACCGGCTCGCTGCGGCCAAGCAGGAATACCTCCTCCTCGCGCTTCGCGAGACTGATCATCGGCACTGCGGTGAGCGACAGCGCGCGCATCGCATCGGCCGCCGCGTTGAGCTGCCCCTTGCCGCCGTCAATGACGACGAGGTCCGGCAGCGGCCTGGCCTCCTCCACGCGACGCGCGAAGTAGCGCCCCACCACCTCGTTCATGGAGGCGAAGTCGTCGATGCCCTCCACCGTCTTCACCTTGAACTTGCGGTACTCGGCGCGGTTCGGGCGGCCGTTCTGGAACCAGATGCACGACGCCACGGTATCGGTGCCCTGCGCGTGCGAGATGTCGAACACCACGAGCGAGCGCGGGACCTTCGCCAGGCCGAGCTGGCGCTGCAGCTCGTACGTCGGATCGCCCGCGCGCTCCTCGGTCGGCTGCTCCTCGCTCGTGAGGCGCGCCTCCTCCAGCAGGTGCCGCGCGTTCTGCTGCGCGAGCTCCACGACGTGCCGGCGCGTGCCGCGCTGCGGCACGTGGACCTTCGTCCGCTCGAGCGACTGCTCCAGCACGTCGCGCTCGGCTACCTCGAAGGGGATCACCAGCTCGTGCGCGCGCTCCTCCAGCAGCCGGTACGGGCCAGCGAGGTACGCTTCCAGCACGTCGGCGTCGCTCTCGCCGTCGATGTTCGCCACGAACTGGTGGTCGCGAGCGAGCAGGCGGCCACCACGGATGCGCAGCAGCGCCACCACCGCGTCGTCGCCGTCGCGCGCATAGCCGATCACGTCGCGGTCGCCGCCCTCCACCTGGTCCACGACGGTGGGCTCCTCCATCTTCTGGAGGTGCACGAGCGCATCACGCAGCTGCGCCGCGCGCTCGAAGTCCAGCGACTCCGCGGCGAGCGCCATGCGCTCCTTCACCTTGCGCACGACTTCCTCCGGCTTGCCGCCGAGGAAGTCCAGCACCTCGGCGATCATCGCCGCGTACTCGCCCTGGGTCTGCGCCAGGATGCACGGCGCCTTGCAGCGGCCGATGTGATGGTCCAGGCACGCGCGCTCCGGCATCTGCGCGGGCATGTCGAAGTTGCAGGAGCGCACGGTGAACAGCCGCTTCACCACGTCCAGCGCGCGGCGCATCGCCCCCACGTCGGTGTACGGGCCGAAGTAGCGCGCGCCGTCGTTCTGGAGCCGGCGCGTGACCCACACGCGCGGAAACGGCTCCTGCACGGTCACCTTGATGTACGGATAGGACTTGTCGTCGCGCAGCGCGATGTTGAAGCGCGGCTTGTACTCCTTGATCAGGTTGGCCTCGAGCACCAGCGCGTGCGCCTCGGTGGGCACCACGATGGAGTCCAGCGCCATCACCTGCTGCATCAGCGCGCGCGTCTTCACGCTCTCGCGGTGGTCGGAGGCCACGTAGCTCCGCACGCGGGACCGCAGGCGCTTCGCCTTGCCGACGTAGAGCACCTTCCCCATCCCGTCCTTCCAGAGGTAGACCCCGGGCGACTCGGGCAGGTGGGGAATCTTGTCGAGGATCTCCTGCGGGACGGGCATGCTCAATAATACCCCGTGCCCTCAGCGAGTGCCCCTCCGCGCCTTCGCGACGGCCACGTCGGAACCGGCCGGAGCCGGCTGCGACTGGTATGCGCCGCTGACCCCCGCGCCGCGGACCGAGCCGATGAGGCGTTGCTCCGCCACACCGGAGCCCATCACCCACCGCAGCGCGACGCGGCCGTGAGAATCCGTGACCCCGCGCCCGGGGGTCACGGTCCCGGACTTCGCGGTGAAGGTCACGGGCGCGTCGGGCACCGGGTTGCCGTAGACGTCCGCCACGAGGGCCACGAGGGCCACGAGGCGCTTCTCCGTGCGGCGGCCGCCGTGCGTCGCCGGCGCGTCGTCGAACGACAGGTTGGCGGGCGCCGCGGGCGACGCCTGCGCCGTTGCCCTGAGCGCCCGCTGCACGCCCTCCACCCGGGCGACGAGCGTGTACTCCCCCGCCGAGCGGCCGAGCGTCCACCGCGCGCGCGCCACGCCGAGCGAGTCGGTGACGACCACCGAGTCGCGCATCGTGCCCCCCGACGGGGCCAGCGTGAGCGTGACGCCAGCGGTGCCGTTGCCGGCGGCGTCCATCACCCGGATGAGCACGGGCTCCGCCAGCGGTGCGCCCGCGGTGCCCCGCTGCCGGTCGCCCCCGCCGAGTGCCATGCTCGCCGGCGCGCCGGCTATCGCCATGGCCGTGATCACGACTGGTGCGATGCGGCTGTCCGCCGAGCCGACGATCGCATGCAGCCGCTGCCTCCCCGTGGCGGTCCCGAGCGTCCACCGCGCCCGCACGAGCCCCGTGGAGTCGGTCCGCGTCGCGATGGGCTCCACACTGCCCCGCGCCGCCTCCCAGCGGACCGGGACGCCCGCGAGCGCGCGGCCGCTGGAGTCGGTCACGCGGATGCCCACCGAGTCGCCGAGCACGCTCCCGGCGCGCGCCTGCAGCGCATCCACGAGCGAGGTGACGCGGGTGTTCGCGGAGACCGGATCCGCCTCCGCCGCCACGACGATCGTACTGTCCAGGCTTTCCACGCCGGCCAGCAGCACCTGGCGCCCGGGATCGTCACCGAGCGTCCACTGCGTGCGCGCGCGGCCATCGGCGTCCGTGACGGCCGTCGCGGGGTCCAGCCTGCCCTGCCCGCCCTTAAGGCGGAAGGTGACGAGCTTGCCGGCCGCGGGCGCGCCCTTCCGGTTGGTCGCGCGTACCACGATGCGCTGCGCCAGCGTCCGGCCGGCGAGGGCGCGCTGGTCGTTGCCGGCCACCGCCGCCAGGTCGGCCGCCGTCATCGCGACCGTCACGGGCAGGGCAGCCGTCGCGCCCTGCACGGTGACGCTGATGCTGCCGCGGCCGGCGTTCTGCGCGCTGAGCATCCCGTGCGCGTCCACCGCGGCGATGGTGGAATCCTCGCTGCGCCAGGCCGGGATGGCGCTGGCGACGAGGTGCCCGCGGGCGTCCAGGGGCCGGGCCCGGAGCTGCACCTGCGCGCCCTCGAGCAGCGACACGCCCGAGTCGGCCGGGGGATGGTCGATGGTCACCGACGCGACCCGCGGTCGCACGACCACCCGCGCACTGGAGACGATGCGGCCCACCACCACGTTGACCGTAGTGGCTCCGGGGCCGCGCGCGATCACCGAGCCATCCGCGGCGACGGTGGCGATGCTCGAGTCGCCGGTGGTCCAGACGGGAGCGGCGCCGATCAGGATGCTTCCCTTGCTGTCGGCGATCGTGGCCGCGAACAGCACCGTATCGCCGAGCGCGGTGGCGGTGTCCACCGCGGGCCGCAGCCGAACCCACGCCGCGCCGACGTTGCCGATGGACTGGTGGGACTCGCTCCGGCCGATCACGCCGTACGAGTAGAGGGCGGTGACGATGCTGACGAATGCCGCTCCGGTGGACGCCGTCACCGCGACACCGCGGGAGACGTGCTGGAACCAGGAGAAGCGCAGGGGGACCGGGATCATGGAGGGCAACGGGCAGGAGGGGCTGGCAGACTCGGCCTTGGCGCGCGGGTCTATATGCCCTGTTGGCACCCTCCCTGCCGGTGACCGGCGTCACCGCGCGGCCGCTTCGATGCCCGGCGCCCGCCGTTCAGGGAGTGTTGCCGCAGTCCACCGTGGTCCGGGCGTGCTCCTGCGCCGCCGCCCGCATGTCCGCGAGCACCGCCAGCCCATGCCGCGCCAGAAGGGGGAGCAGGTTCATGGCCCGCTCCTGGCGCCCGCCCAGCGGGAACAGCGCACCGCGCAACGTGCCGACGTCCCGCATCCGCGTGCTCTCCCGGCGCTTCACGCCCGCGACGAGGCGGCGCTGCAGACGGTCCATGCGATGCCGCAGCCCCTGTACTGCCCCCTGCACCGCCGCGTCGAGCCCCATCGGCGTCGCCTCCGCGGCGAGGGCGGCAGGCAGTCCCCTGAGGGCCGACCGGACGTGCTCCAGCGCGCTCGCGCTCGCGTCGCTCAGGGCGGCCCTCGCCACCCGCGTTTCCAGCGCGTCGGGCGCGGCGAGGTCCGACACCGTCGCACCGTAGGCATGCAGCATGGCGTCGACGGCCGGCTCGACGAGGGTACACGACCACCTTGGCACCGCCACGGGCGCATCCGTGCCGAGCGCCCGGGCCACCGCGCTGACCTGGGCGAAGTACGCCAGCTCGCCGGGGCCGGCCGCGTACGCGACCGTCGGCAGGATGGCGTGCTCCACGACCGGGCGCAGGAGCACGTTCGGCGTGAGGATCGAGCCGGCGGCCGCCTGGGCTGCCTCGGCGACAGGAAGCCGACGCTTCACCGTGCCCTCCCGCGCGAACACGAGGGACAGGCCCGGCACCTGCTCCACCTGCGGACGGTATCCGGCGGCGGAGATCTCGGCGCTTCGCTGCGCGAGCTGCCGCTCCACCTCGGGCGCCCGCTGGCACGCCAGGGCGAGCAGGGGCGCACTCGCCTCCAGTACCGCAGGGTGCGACGCGTCCAGCACCGGCATGCCAAGGGGCTCGAGCAGGGCGCGGAGGAGCTGCACGAATGCCGACCCGACGGTGCCACCGCTGCCGCCGTATGACCGGGCCGCCGCCTCGAGCGCCCGCGGGTCGGCGGCGCTCCCGGACGCCTCCCGAAGGGCACGCAGCAGGGAGTGCATGTCGCCAAGGGGCGCGAGCGACATCGGCGTGCCCGAGGGCGGTGCGTCGGTGGCGCGCAGCACCTGCACGCCGCCGGGCCGCGGCACCACGGTGGACGAGGCTTCCGCGAAGTCGGCGTCGTCGGTGGCGGCCCAGTAGACGGCCGCCGTGGGAATTCCCGTTGCGCGCTCGAGCTGGTCGGCCAGCGCCAGCGCGCTCACCGCCTTGCTCCAGGTGTACACCGGTCCGCCAAAGAGCCCGGGCTGCTGTCCGGTCGTCACCACTACGCCTCCGCCCCGGATCACGCGTGCGAGCCGGTCCGCAGCGAGGCCGGAGGCCTGCATGGCCGGCGCAAGTGCGGCGAGTCGGCCAGCCCAGTCGTGCTCCCCCCGCCTCCGCTCGGCGCGCGCGCGCCACTCGGCCGCGGTGGCAGGCGGCGCGGCGACCCACGTCGTGGGTGCGCCGTGCTGCTGCACCAGCCGGGAGAGCGGCGAGCCTCCCAGCGGCTCGGAGATGATGCGGACGTGAGTCATTGCCGTCGTGCGAAGAGGATGGCGCGCGGGGCATCCGCGGTGAGCGCGCCGCCGGCATAATCGCCGAAGGCGGCCTCCACGCGGAACCCCGCCTCGGTACACAGGGTGGCGAGCTCCCCCGGCTCGAACAACCGCACCCGCTCCACGAAGGTTCGTCCCAGCTCCCCGAGCGTGATCGTCTTGCGCACGAACCGCCCGTCCGCGGTGATCTCGCGCTCCTGCTCCACCAGCGTGGTGCCCACGAGCCGTTCGTCGCGCGGGACGAGGGTGTCGCGCACCTGCTGCGCGTTCAGGAAGTCCAGCACGAACCAGCCGCCGCGCCGCGTGACGCGCGCCACTTCCGCGAGCACGCGCTGGTGCTGCACGTCGTCGCGGAAGTAGCCGAAGCTGGTGAACAGGTTGACCACGAGGGCGAAGCTCGACGTCGCGAAGGGGAGCGCGCGCATGTCCGCGCGCACGAGCGCAGCACCGCGGTCGGCCACGCGCGCCGCACGCAGCAGCGAGGGGGAGAGGTCCAGGCCCACGGTGAACCATCCGTGGTCCGCGAGCATGCGCTGATGCCGCCCCGCACCGCAGGCCAGATCGAGCACCGGCCCGTCGACGGCGCCGCCGGCCTCGGTGATGCCGCGGTCGATGAGGTCGCCGACCTCCACCGCCTCCTGCAGGTCGCGGTGCTCGTAGAGCGCCAGGTACTCCTCGCCGAACCAGTCCTCGAACCAGTCCGAGCCCGGGGGCCGGGGCGTGCGGCGTCGATCGAGCGGACGGCTCATTTGTGATACGGCTCGCCGCGCACGATCGTGCCGGCGCGGTAGAGCTGCTCGGCGAGCACGAGTCGCGCGAGCTCGTGCGGCAGCGTGAACGGCGCCAGCTGGATGCGGCGCGCGGCGCGCGATCGCACCTCCTCGGGCAGCCCGAATGCGCCCCCGACGACGAAGGCCAGGCTCTGCGCCCGGTCCCGTGCGCCGCGGACCAGCTCCGCGAACTCCGCGGAGGTGAGGCGGTCGCCGCGCTCGTCGCAGGCGACGATGGCTGCGCCGGGTGGCAGGCGCTCCAGGAGGCGCGCCCCCTCGCGCGACTTCGCC
Organism: Gemmatimonadota bacterium; assembly: GCA_028287225.1. Classification (GTDB taxonomy): domain Bacteria; phylum Gemmatimonadota; class Gemmatimonadetes; order Gemmatimonadales; family Gemmatimonadaceae; genus AG11. The sequence goes on along the minus strand of JAQBPZ010000344.1, from coordinate 39 downwards.
TCGTCGGGAGGCACCCCGCGACCACTCGCCTCGCGGACC
>JAQBPZ010000307.1 GCA_028287225.1 Gemmatimonadota bacterium | reverse complement strand
AGTAACGAGTAACGAGTAACGAGTAACGAGTAACGAGTAACGAGTAACGAGTAACCTGCGGGGCGGCCTCCCGAGCGGCTGTCATCCCACAGCCGCAGGCTGTTGGGACCTTGCCTCCCGATCGAGTGGCTGGCCCGTCCGCACGGACAGCAGGTCCCAACGCGCGGTGCGCGTGGGATGACAGACGCCCGGATCGCCCGCCGACTTACTCGTTACTCGTTCGCGAACGTCCGGCATCCGCCCGTTAGGTTTCTCCCATGCCTACCGACCGCACGCAGCAGGCGCTGGCGCGCCTCGCCGACCTCACGCCGCGGCAGATCGTCGCGGAGCTGGACCGCTACATCGTGGGCCAGGCCGACGCCAAGAAGGCCGTCGCGATCGCCCTCCGCAACCGCTGGCGTCGCCAGCAGGCCCCGGAGTCGATCCGCGACGAGATCTCCCCGAACAACATCATCCTCATCGGCCCCACCGGCGTGGGGAAGACGGAGATCGCGCGCCGGCTCGCCAAGCTGGCCGGCGCGCCGTTCATCAAGGTGGAAGCCTCCAAGTTCACCGAGGTGGGCTACGTCGGCCGCGACGTGGAGGGGATGATCCGCGACCTCGTGGACAGCGCGGTGGAGATGGTGCGCCAGGAGCGCGAGGCGGAGGTCGAGGACCTGGCCAGCGAGCGGGTCGACGAGCGCCTGCTGGACCTGCTGCTCCCGCCCATCGTGGCGAGCACGGCCGCACCGGCGACCGCCGCGGCGCCGCACGCCCCGGGCGACCCGCTGGCGTCCTCGACGGGGGTCTTCGTCGTGAGCCCGACCGGCGACGTGAAGCAGGAGGAGCAGGCGGACGCCAGCGCGGAGCGGCACCGGCGCACCCGCGAGAAGCTGAAGGTGCTGCTCCTCGACGGGCAGCTCGATGCGCGCGAGGTGGAGATCGAGGTGGCGCCCGCCCAGGGGCCGATGTTCGACATGCTCGCGTCGCAGGGCGCGCCGGACAGCATGGAGAACTTCACCGAGATGCTCCGCGAGATGATGCCGCAGCGCAAGCGGAAGCGCGTGGTGAAGGTGAGCGAGGCGCGGCGCATCCTGCTGGAGCAGGAGCTGGAGAAGCTCGTCGACATGGAGGACGTCACCGCCGACGCGCTGGAGCGGGTCGAGACGCTCGGCATCGTCTTCCTGGACGAGATCGACAAGATCGCCGGGGAGAAGAGCCAGATGGGCGGCCCCGACGTGTCGCGCGAGGGCGTGCAGCGCGACCTCCTGCCCATCGTGGAAGGGTCCAACGTCCAGACGAAATACGGGATGGTGAAGACGGATCACATCCTGTTCGTCGCCGCCGGCGCCTTCCACGTCTCCAAGCCCTCGGACCTCATCCCGGAGCTCCAGGGCCGCTTCCCCATTCGCGTGGAGCTCAAGCCGCTCACCGAGGCGGACTTCATCCGCATCATGACGGAGCCGGAGAACGCGCTCACGAAGCAGTACGCCGCGCTCGTGGCGGCGGACGGCGCGTCGCTCGAGTTCACGACCGACGGCATCGCCGAGATCGCGCGCATCGCCGCCACGGTGAACTCGCGCATGGAAAACATCGGCGCGCGCCGCCTCCACACCGTCATGACGACGCAGCTGGAGGAGACGCTGTTCAACCTGCCCGACACCTCGATCCGCCGCATCGTCGTCGACGCGGAGGCCGTGCGCGAGAAGCTCAAGGCGATCGTCGAGGACGAGGACCTGCGGAAGTACATCCTGTAAGGGCGAAAGCGTAACGAGCAACGAGCAACGAGGAGGTCGTTGCTCGTTGCTCGTCTGTCCGTCGTGCACGCGCGCCGCTTCGTCGCGGACGCGCGTGCACGAGGTTCCCGCAGCGTCGCGGGATCAGGCGTGTGCGGCCATCGGCATGCTGGAGCGCACGGGGGCCGGCACGACGTGCGCGACGGCGATCACGCCGGCACTGCGCGACCGGCTGGCGCGCCGCACCGTGGCTTCGATCCGCCGCGCCTGCGCGGCCAGTGCATCCAGGCGATGCACGAGCTGGCGGGCGGTCTCGGCGCTGTTCGACGTGGTGCGCGTGACCTGCGACACGGTGGCGTCGATCTCATGGAGCTCCGCCGCCTGCCGCTGTGAGGCGGCGCCGATCTCCTGCACGAGCGAGGTGCTGTCCTTCACGGCAATGGCCACCCGGTCGAACGCCACGCCCGCCTCGTACGCGTGCTCCGTCCCTCCGATCATGAGGCGCGTGATCGTGGCTCCGGCCGCAGCCGCGTCGGTGGCGAGCGCCCGCGCCTCCGTCGCGTGCAGCACGGCGGCCGCCTCGATGCCTCCGGCCGGCACGACTGCGGCGCGCACCGCCAGCAGCCCCGCCTTTCGCGCGAGATCCTGCACGACGTCCGCACTCCGCAACACGCCGGCGAGACCCTCAAGAGAAGACTGCATCGCGAGCGAGCCCGCGGTGAGCATCGCCCCGCTCTCGGCGGCACGCTCCGTCAGGATGGTGCCGCGCATCACGTCCGAGCGGGCCTGGACGCTGACGCTGGTCAGGCGCTCCTCCGTGCGGCGCAGGCGATCCGCATCGATGTTCGCGCTGGAGGCCAGCGCGGCCGCGTCGCCGCGCATCGCGTCGATCATCCCCATCATCTCGACGCGGGCCCGCTCGACCTCGTCCAGCGTGGTCACCACGCGGCGCAGCATCGCGGCGCATGCCACGCCGAACGCATCGCTCGGCGAGCGCGGCGTCACCACCACGCCGACGTCGCCGCGCGCCACCCGCTGGCTGGTGACGGCGATCTCGGTCATCGACTGACTCAGCTGGGCCAGCGCGACGCCGAGCGGATCGCACGACGCGCTCGGGCGCACGCCGCGGAACGCGCCGGCGGCCAGCGCCTGCGCTGCCTCCGTGTTGTCGCGGAGCTGGCGCGCCAGACGCCGCAGCGATGCGCCGAGCCGGCCGGCCGACGCGTCGGCCGAATCGCGAATCGCCACGGAGAGGTCGCCGGCGGCAAGCGCGTCGACGGTCTCGGTGAGCCCGTCGATCCACGCCGCCCTCGCCGCGCGCTGGCCCCAGGCGAGCGCCGCGACGAGCAGCAGCGCGATGGCGCCACTCACGATCAGGGCCATCATCATGTACGACTGCTGCGCGTTCGCCGCGGCGATCGACTCGGCAACGTCGCGCTCCGCACGCTGCGTGGCGGCCGACAGCTCGGCGTCGAGCACTCGAGACGCGCCTTCCGCTGCCGGAGCGGAGATGCCGCTCTCGTCGCTGGAGACGATGCCGAGGGCGGATCGGCGCGTCTGGTCCAGGTATTCGTCGAAGCGCGTGTCGATGGCCGTCAGGGCGCCGCCGTGCGCTGCCCGGGCAACGGTGTGAAAGGCGTCGCCAAGGCTGTCGAGGCGCGCCGCATGCCCCGGCGTCCCGGCGCGCTGCTGCTCGGCGCGCACGGCAGCGAGAGTCCCGGTGAGGGCGCGGGCGTCGAGGAGCGCAGGGTAGGCGTCGCGCTGGAGCGTCTCGATGCGGGCGGCGCTGCGCAGCTCGCCGGCCGCGGCGACCGCCAGGACGAGCATGATGCCGGCGGTGGCAGCGCGCGGGGGAAGCGCGGCCGGTGCGGCCTTCCAGACTCCAGGACGGCGATCGTTGGTCGACATGGCGGGGATCCTCGCCGTCGCGGCGTCGCGGCGGGCAGAGAGGAGGGACGTGCGCCGAAGGCAGGCTCGGCAAGTTTGACGGAGCCAATTCACACCTTACACGACCAACTGTCAACGAATAGAACATTACTATTTTGTTAAGGTCATTATGACCCACCTCGCGGGCCGGGGCTGGCTAGGTCCTGCGGGCGACGCGGATTAGCTTCTGTCCTCCCAATCGCCCCCCGCCATGCCCGTCAGCGCAGCGCCCCATCGCGACCTGCTCGCGATCCCCGACTTTTCCTCCGCGGAGCTCGTCGCGCTGTTCGACTTGGCCGACCGCATGCGACGCGGCGAGTACCGGGACCGGCCACTGGCCGGCAAGACGCTCGCGATGATCTTCATGAAGGCCTCCACCCGGACCCGGGTGTCCTTCGAGGTCGGGGCGTACCAGCTCGGTGGACAGGCCTCCTTCCTCTCGCCCAGGGACGTCCAGCTCGGGCGCGGGGAGCCCATCGCCGACACGGCGCGGGTGCTGTCGCGCTACGTGGACGGCATCATGATCCGCACGTTCGCGCATGCGGACGTGGAGGAGCTGGCGCGGTACGCCGACGTGCCGGTGATCAACGGGCTCACCGACCTGCTCCATCCCTGCCAGATCCTCGCCGACCTGCTCACCGTCCGGCAGCACCTCGGCGGCTGGGAGGGGCGCCGGATCGCATGGATCGGCGACGGGAACAACATGGCCAACTCGTGGCTCAACGCGGCGTACCGGCTGGGCTTCGAGCTCGCCATCGCCTGTCCCGCGGGCTACGAGCCCGACGCCGCGATCCTCGCGCGGGCACGCACCGCCACGACCGTCACCCTGACCCACGATCCGCGCGAGGCCATCGCGGGCGCACACGTCGTGAACACCGACGTCTGGGCGAGCATGGGGCAGGAGGAGGAGCAGCAGCGCCGCGAGCGCGACTTCGCCGGCTACACGGTGGACGAGCCAATGATGGAGCTCGCGTCGCCGGATGCGATCTTCCTGCACTGCCTCCCCGCCCACCGCGGCGAGGAGGTGAGCGCCGCCGTCATCGACGGCCCCCGCAGCCGCGTGTGGGACGAGGCGGAGAACCGCCTGCACATCCAGAAGGCCGTCATGGCCGTCCTCATCGGTGGAGTTCCGCTCGCATGACCATTCCTTCCGTCGGCGCCCTGGCGCCCGACTTCACCCTCGACACCGACGCCGGCACGCCGCTGACGCTCAGCGACCTGCGAGGGCAGACGGTGGTGCTCTTCTTCTATCCGAAGGACGACACCTCCGGCTGCACGACCGAGTCGTGCGAGTTCCGCGACCTCGTCCCGCGCTTCAGCGGCGTCGAGGCGCGCATCCTGGGCATCAGCCCCGACCCGGTGAAGTCGCACGTGAAGTTCCGTGACAAGTACCAGCTCAACTATCCCCTGCTGGCCGACGTCGACAGGACGGTGAGCGAGGCCTACGGCGTGTGGCAGCAGAAGTCGATGTATGGCCGGAAGTACATGGGCGTGGCGCGGACGACCTTCGTGATCGACCGCGACGGACGCATCGCGCACGTGTTCGAGAAGGTGAAGCCCGCGGGTCACGCCAACGAGGTGGCCGAGGTCGTGGACCGGCTACGGTAGCCGATCCGCGGACCCGCCGCGGGGGAGCGGGGTACCGGATGGGCTGGCCACCCCTCGTCAGGAGTACTCGATGTCCCGTCTTCCCCTCGCCGCCGCGGTCGCCCTCATGTCGGCCGCGACATCGCTGCAGGCACAGGCGACCGCCCCCGACACCGCGGCTCGCCGCGCCGCGGCACCACCCGTACCGGCCGCCGTCCCCGTCGACTCGGCAGTGCGCGAGATCGAGCGCGCGGTCGCCGCACTCGCGGCGACGGTGCAGGGCGTGGTGACCCAGACCGCCAATAACCCCGAGGTCCGCCTCGCCGCGGTACGGGTCGCGGGCCAGGCCGTGGGCCTCGCGCAGCAGGCGGTGTCCCGGAACACCAGCGAGATCGAGCGGCTGCTCGCGGAAGCGAGCCGGCTGCTCGCCGCGGCCGAGCTCGCCCAGAAGCAGAAGGTCGCGACGCCCTGACCATCCCGCGTGGATGGGAAGCTGCGGGGCACGTCTCCTGCCCTTGCTCTGGCGTGACGATACCGACTTCTCTCTCCCCGAGCGACGATGGCTGACGACACGACCGACCGCAATCGCGGCGCTGCGGCCCCGACCGACAAGAAGATCGAGGAGCTGTACAAGCTGATCGACGGCAACGACATCGCGATGTTCACCACGCGCCGCGCCGACGGCTACCTCGTCTCGCGCCCCATGGCGACGCAGGAGCGCGTGACCGGCGTGGACCTCTGGTTCGTGACCGACATCTCGTCGCACAAGCTCGACGATCTCGTATCCGATCCGCACGTGAACCTCGCGTACTACAACATGAAGTCGCGCGAGTGGGTCTCGGTCTCGGGCACCGCGGTGGTCTCGCAGGACCGCAACATGATCAGGGAGCTGTACAAGCCGGACTGGAAGGCATGGTTCGGCAACAACGGCGGCGCCGAGGATGGCGGCCCGGACGACCCCAGGCTGGCCCTGGTGCTGGTGGAAGCACACTCGGTGGAGTACATGGTGAGCAACGAGCCGCGCCCGCTGGTGCTCTTCAAGGTGGCCAAGGCGATCGTCACCGGCACCGCGCCGAAGGTCGGCGAGCAGCGGACCCTCACCGAGCGCGAGCTGCGCACGCCGTCCGCGCACGAGGCGCGCTGAGCACTCTCGCGAACGGTGACGACGGGACGACGCGGAGCGCTCCGCGTCGTCCCGTCGTCGCGTTCCAGGGCGAGACCGGCGCCTTCAGCGCGGCCGCGGCCGCTCGACTGGTGGAAGGGCCGATCACGCTGCTGCCCTGCGCGACCTTCGCCGACGCGGTGCGCGCCGTCGTGGAGGCGGGAGTGGATTTCGCCGTGCTGCCGGTGGAGAACCTGATCGCCGGCCCGGTCGCCGCATCGCTCGCGGCGCTCGACACGCCGGCGATCGAGCGCGTGCGCGAGCTCGACCTGCCCATCCGGCTCGCCCTGCTCGGACTCGCCGACTCGTCCGCGGCGCAGATCCGCGAGGTGCTCAGTCACGGCGTCGCGCTGCGGCAGTGCGGCCGCTGGCTCGCGGCGCATCCGAAGGTGCGCGCGGTGGAGGCGCCGGACACCGCCGGTGCGGCGCGCATGGTGGCCGTGCGGCGCGACCGCCACGCCGCCGCGGTGGCCGCGCCATGGGCAGCCGCCCACTACGGGCTCACGATCCTCGAGGAGGGGCTGGAGGACCGCCCCGACAACACCACGCGGTTCGTGCTCGTGCGACGGCGACCCGCCCGCTAGCTCTTGCGCGGCATGGCCGGCGCCCGCACACTGGCGCATGCGAAGCCTCGCCCTCCTGGTCGCGCTCTTCCTGCTCGGCGCCCCGCCGCTCTGCGCGCAGTATGCGACCCCCTACGGACCGGTGGAGGGCAGCCGGGTGCGTGTCACCCCCATGGATTCCGGCGCCAGCGTCTTCACCGGCAGCCTGCGGGCCTTCGGCGGCGACTCGCTCGTCGTCGACGTCGGATCCGGCGCCGCGCGGCTGCGGATGCCGCTGGCACGCCTGCGGCGCATGGAGGTGAGCGAGGGAAAGAACCGGGCGGGCACGGCACTCGTCTGGAGCGGCATCGGCCTGCTCGCCGGCGGCGTCCTTGGCGCGACGGCGCTGAGCCGCGACCCGCTGGAGCGGTTCGTCGGCGGCATCGCTGGCATGGGTTTGGGCCTCGTGACCGGAGCAGTCGCGGGCGCGCTGGCGGCGCCGGAGCGGTGGCGGGTCGTGTGGGCACCGCGATGATCATGCGTCCCACGCTGGTCGCCGCCTTCGTCCTCGCCGCCGCCGCCTCGGTGCCGGCCGCGGCGCAGGACGGCTACGCGATCGGGCTGCAGCCCGGCGCCGAGGTGCGGTTCTCGGTCCGTGGCTCGGACCATGAGGTGATCCGCGGACGCGCCGTGCGCATCGACGGCGACACGCTCGTCGTCGCATCCGGCGCTCTCGCGGGTGCCGCACCGCGGCGGGTGCTCCTCACCGACCTGGCGACGCTCCAGGTGCGCGGCGGTCGCGACCGCCGGCGCGGCGTCGTGATCGGCGCGGTTGGGTTGGGCGTCGTCACGGGTGTGGCCGGCGGCATCGACTACGCGCACAACACCATCACCTTCGGTGACTTCATCGGCACCCTCGCCGGCAACGTCGCCCTGGGTGCCGGAGTGGGCTACCTGCTGGCGCCGACGGGATGGTTCCGCCTGCCCCTGCCCGGGCACTAGGCGGCGCCGGCGCGGGGCGTCAGGGTCGAGCGCCAGCCGGCGCGAGACGTGCGAGGAACGCC
>JAQBPZ010000274.1 GCA_028287225.1 Gemmatimonadota bacterium | reverse complement strand
CCTCAACGATGGAGCGTTACGTTACTGGCGTCAAACTGTCACTATAGTGCGCCGAACGTCACGCCGATGACGAGCTCGCGCGGCCGCCCCGGCTCGAACGCGACCGGCACGCCGGCCACCACGTCCGGGTTCAGGAAGGCCGAGCCGAGGTACTGCCGGTTCGCGAGGTTGTTGACCGACACGAACCCGCGCACCGCGAGCCGCGACGTCAGCTGCAGCGGTTCAGCGAGCGACGCGGTGGCGTTGAGCAGCGCGTAGGCCGGCACGTCGACCCGGTTCGCGTCGTCAGCGAAGTAGCGCCCGAAGCCGGTGAGCCCGCCTTCCAGGCGAATGCCCCGCAGCGCCGCGGGAGCGACGCCCAGCGAGAGCCCGTAGTGCACGTCGGGCACGCCGACGACACGGTTGCCGGCGTAGTTCGCGAAGCGGCCCGGAACGCCGTAGTGCACGGAGTCCACCTGGTACTCGGTGTAGCGGAAGCGGTTCAGCGTCAGCGCCGCGCGCGCATCCACCCCGCCTGCCGCCGTGGCCGCGAGCCCCAGCTCCGCGCCGCGCCGGCGCACCTGGCCGGCCGTGAAGTAGAAGCGCCCGCCGCGGTAGGGCACGATCTCGTTGCGCACCTCCGTGTCGAACAGCGCCACGTCGTAGCTCGCCGAGCGGAGCAGTGCGCCCGCGCCGGGCACGAGCATCCGCTTCACGCCGATCTCGTACGTGGTGGAGCGGATCGGCTCCAGCAGGGGGTTGAGCGACGTGACGGTGTCCTGCCCGAACGTGCCGGCCGGGTCGAGCTCGTTGCCCGCCGGCACCTCGACCCCGCCGCCGACGTTGGCATACACCGAGTGGCCACGCACCTTCACCACGACGCCCAGCTTCGGCGTGAGCCGCGAGAAAGTGCGCGACGCATCGATCCGCGGGTTGATGAAGTTCTGGCTGGTGTACCCGATCGCGTCGTAGCGCGCGCCCACCGACACCGACGCCACGTCACCGAGGGCGACCCGCTCCTCCACGAACGCGCCGGCGTTGTTGGCGCCCTCGCGCTTGTTGTCGCGCAGGTCCGTGCCGCGCGTGCCGGCCGGCGTCAGCCCGTAGAAGAGGATCGCGCCGTCCTGGTACTGCTCGTCCACGCCAAGGGTGAACCGGGTGCGAACGACCTCGCCGCCCCCCTCGGCGCGGTACATCAGGTTGCCGCCGAGGTGGTAGCGGGTGAAGTCGCGGTAGGTGCCGCGCTCGGAGCGCTGCAGGATTCTGGGTGCCGCGAACAGCATTCCGCTCACGGTGTGCGCGTCGCTCAGGCGATGCTCCATCGTGGCGCCGAGCCGGGCGACGCGGTTGTAGCGCCGCTCGTCGCGCGCGGCGTACGTCGCGTTCGCGCGGACCGGGTCGCTCTCCGCCTCTGCACGCGTGAGCGGCCCAGGGATCTGGAAGCGGTCGTTGCCGCCCGCGAACAGCACGGCCAGGTCGGTGTGCTCGCCCAGCGGGGCGGCCACGCCGCCGAGCACCGTGGTGCGATCGGACTGCGAGTGCGCGCGCCAGCCGTCCAGGTGGGTGGTGGCCACACCGAGGTAGGCGGTGCCGTCGCCGGCGGGGGCGGCCATGCGCGCGACGAGCCGGCGCAGGCCGAAGCTGCCTCCCTGGGGCATCACGCTCGTGGTCCGCGTGCCGGCGAGCGGGACGGTACGCAGGTCGATCACGCCGCCCGCCGCGTTGCCATACATCGACGACGCGTTGGAGCGCACCACCTCGGCGCGCTCCACCAGCGCGAGGTCCACGAGGTCCAGCGACGTGCGGCCGTCGGGCTCCGTCTCGGGGATGCCGTCGATGAGGACGCGCACGCCGCGGGTGGTGCCGGCATTGGAGCGGTCGCCCGCGCCACGGGCCCCGAAGCCGCGGATGCTGAGCGCGATGTCGCCCCCGCCGGAACGCGAGCGAGCGATCACGCCGGGCACGAGCGAGAGTGCTTCGTCGAGCCCCACGCCGCGCAGCGCGCGGAGCTGGTCCTGGCCCACGATGGTGACCGCGAGCGGGATGTCGAGCAGCGATGCCGGCATGCGCGCGGCGGTGACGCTCACCGGCGGCAGGGTTCTCGTGCGTGCCGTATCCTGGGCGCGCAGCGGGGTAGCGAAGAGGGCGAGCCCGACGGCGAGCGCGGCGGCGGTGTGCACGGGGAGCGTCATGGCGGAGGGGGGGACGGCGAAGTGGTTGTGCTGCATGAACATGCGTCGTTTCAAGGGCAGCCCGACGCTGAGAAGCCGGCTCGGGCACATCAGTTGCTTTACGACAGGTCAATGAAGTGGTGCACGACTTCCCTGACTCACGAGGATGCGACAATGGCAAACGATCTCGGCACGGACGGCCTGGAGAACCAGGTCAAGGGCGGGGCGAAGGAAGTCGGCGGCAAGATCCGCAACGCTGTCGGCGGCCTCACCGGCGACACGAGCGAGCAGCTCAAGGGGAAGGCGAACGAGATGGAGGGCAAGGCCCAGCGGAAGGTTGGCGAGGGCGAGTCCAAGATCGATCGCAACACCTGACCGTAGCGGGACCGCATGAAGACGGGGGCGCGCTCATCGAGCGCGCCCCCGTCTTCGCGTCGTCATCGCAGCATCAGGAATCCCTTCGCCCAGCGCTGCCCGACGCTGATCTCGGCGTGACGCCGGCCCGCCGTCGGATCCCTTCAGCGGCAGTTGCTCTGGATCCGCTTGCGTTCCTCGTCGCGCTTCGCGTCGTCGTCCTTGCGGCGGGCTTCCAGCCGGGCGCGCTGGTCATCGGTGAGGAGGCGGTCCATCTGTGCGCGCGTCGCGAGCTTCAGCGAGTCGACCGCCGGCTGGATGGGCCGGACGATGACTTCGTACTGGCAGTTGCGGGCGTCGAACAGCGAGTCCAGGGCGACGCGCTGCGCCGGCGAGAGACCGAGGTCGTCGTACATCGCCTTGCGCCGCGAGGCGATGGTGGCATCGTCCTTCCGGAAGACGCGGTCGGCCGAGAAGCCGACGACGCCCCCGACGAGGAGCGCGCCCAGAAGGAACGCGAGGGCCTGCTGCTTCGGTCGCTCCATCGTCGTCCTAGTGGGAAAGGATGAAGTGGATCGCCGCGTCGCCGTCGCCCACGGAGCCCGTCCGGGAGACCGGCTCGGCGGATCCGCCCGGGCTGATGACGCTGGCATACGCGCTGCGCGTCTCGGCCTGGCGGGAGTGGACCATGGCCAGGCTCGCGGCCAGAATGAGACCCGCCGCCGCCAGCAGGCCCGGGCGCAGCATGTCCGCGAGCTCGCCGTACCAGCCCGCCTGCTCCTCCCCCCGCGCGACGTGCGCGAGGATCCTCGCCTCGAGCGCGTCCCAGTAGCGCTCGTCCGCTGGCGCGGCGTACAGCACGCGCAGCGCGTTGGTGAGCTCGGAGTCCCCGGTGGTCCAGCGGTCGTGCGTCATGGTGTGTTCCTCAGGTCCTGCAGGAGCCGGCGCAGCGCCGCGCGGGCATGATGGAGGTCGGATCGGGCGGTGCCTTCGGGAATGCCGAGCGTGCGCCCGATCTCCCCGTGCGTGAAACCTTCGACGTCGTGCATCACGATCACCGAGCGCTGTCGGGCGGTCAGGTGCGTGAGCGCGCGCTGCAACCGCTCGCGCAGCTCCCCCGACTCCGCGGGGTCGCGGAACGGCATCGGGATGGATTCCGGCAGCTCGTCCGCGTCGCGCACCTTGCGGCGACGGACGAGGTCGAGCGCCGCGTTCGCCATGATACGGTACAGCCACGCCCCGAATGGCTGGTCCGGGCGAAACCGGTCGAGCGCGCGGTGGGCATGGAGGAACCCCTCCTGCACCGCATCCTCCGCGTCCTCGTGCGAGAGCACGATCGCGCGGACGATGGCGTAGGCCCGCCGCTGGTGAAGACGAACGAGTGCGGAGAATGCTTCGCCGGATCCCTGCTGGGCCGAGACGACGATCTCGCGCTCGGTCGCGGCGCCCGAGCCTTCAGCGGGCATGGGCGCAGCATACGAGAGCGGGGCTTCGGCGATCGCGAGCATGGCAGGGGTGGTGAGACGACATCCCTCCTACGCTCCCGCCGGGTGGAGTGTTGAACTCACGTCACGTGGCCGCCCCGGGCGGGCTGGCGCTGGCGCTGGCGGGGGTGCCGGTCAGCCCCAGGGCGTCGGCGGCGCGCTGCATCGCCGCGATCACGAAGGTGATGTGCTCATCCAGGTCGACGCCGAGGTCGGCCGCGCCGTTCACGACGTCGTCGCGGCTCACTCCGCGCGCGAACGCCTTGTCCTTCATCTTCTTCCGCACGGAGCGCGCGTCCACCTCGAGCACGCTGCGTGACGGGCGCACGAGGGCGGTGGCGGTGATGAGCCCCGTGAGCTCGTCCACGGCGAAGAGCGTCTTCGCCATGGGCGTGGTGCGCGGGGTGCCCGTGAAGAGCGCGTGGCCCATGATGGCGTCCAGGACGTCCTCGGGCCAGCCGCGCGCGCGCAGGATGCGCACGCCCTCGGAGGGGTGCTCCTCCGTCGCCGACTGGGCGGCGTTGGGAAAGCGCTCGTAGTCGAAGTCGTGCATGAGTCCCGCGAGCCCCCACCGTTCCACGTCCTGGCCCTGCTTCTCGGCGTACGCCCGCATCGCCGCTTCCACGGCCAGCATGTGCTTCCGCAGCGATTCGCTGGCGGTGTACTCGTGCATCAGGGCGAGCGCGTCGGCGCGGGATGGAATCGGCATCCCTGAAACATACTTGCTGACAGCGGTCAGCTGACAGCCGGAGGCTACTCGACGAGCCGTCGGCCCGAGCTGACAGCTCGCAGCTTCAGCTCTACAAGCCAGCCGTGAGCTGACAGCTGCTGGCAAGGCTCAGGCTGTGTGCTGACAGCTTCGGCTGACGGCTCATTGGGTTGCTCCAGGTCGAGTGCTTGCCCCTCCCCCTCCGCATAGCCACCATTCGCCGTGCCCCGACGACGACACGACCCCGAGCCCGAGGCCGGCCATCCCGCGTATCCCGATCCGGCGCCCCTGCGCGGATCGGGTCCCTTCCTGCGCGGGATCACCCGGCGGCCAGGAGCGCCGGCCGACACCTTCCCGTTCTCCGTGCCGGTGATTCGCGCCCTGGACGCGCTCTCCTGCGACAGCGCGGTCACGTTCTTCGTGGGGGAGAACGGGTCGGGCAAGTCGACGCTGCTGGAGGCCATCGCCGCGGCGGCGCAGCTTCCCGCCATCGGGAGCGCGGACCTCGCGATGGATGCCAGCCTGGCGGCGCAGCGCGAGCTGGCGGACACGCTCCGGCTGGTGTGGTCGCGGCGCACGACCCGTGGCTTCTTTCTCCGCGCCGAAGATTTCTTCGGGTTCGCCAAGCGCGTCTCGGCGCTCCGGGCCGAGATGCTGGCGCGGATCGCGGAGCTGGAGATCGAGTATGCCGATCGCTCGGCGTGGGCGAAGGGGCTGGCGATGGGGCCGTCGCACGCGTCGCTCGCCGCCCTCGAGCAGCGCTACGGCATCGACCTCGACGCCAACTCGCACGGCCAGAGCTTCCTCCGGCTCTTCCAGTCGCGCTTCGTGCCGGGCGGCCTGTACCTGCTGGACGAGCCGGAGGCGCCGCTCAGCCCGCAGAGCCAGCTCGCGCTCATGGCGATGATGCAGGACATGATCGCGCAGGACGCGCAGTTCATCGTCGCGACGCACTCGCCGATCCTGCTGGCCTACCCGGGCGCGCGGATCTGGAGCTTCGACGACGCGCCCCCAGAGGCCGTGGCCTACGAGGACCTGGAGCACGTGCGGCTCACGCGCGACTTCCTCAACGCGCCGGAGCGGTACCTGCGGGCGCTGCGGGGGGGCGAGGACTGATCGAGGGCTTCAGCGCAGAGGGCGCAGCGGAAATTGGAGAGGGGGGGGTGGGGGACCTTGT
>JAQBPZ010000251.1 GCA_028287225.1 Gemmatimonadota bacterium | reverse complement strand
GTCGCTCGCGAGCACCGCCGCCTGGCCGCCGACATAGCCCAGCCGCGACACCGTGTCGGAGCGGCTCACGTCGGCGCGCAGCAGGCCGTCGTGCGCCTCCTCGGCGGCCGATGGCGGGGCCAGGAGGGCGCCCCCGGCGAAGGAGGCGCCAGGCACCCGCCCGCCCGGGCGACAGGCCGCCGCGGAGCCTGCGATGAGGAGTACCACACCGAGAGTTCGCATCCGTGCGCTCCGCCGTGCCGGTCGTGAAGGTCGCGCGGCCACCGCCCCCCCTTGACCATACCCCGCCACCGCCGCCCTCGCCACTCCATCCCGAAGCTGGCGTGCTCGGCCGTACGGTGAACGGAGCGGGGCGGCGTGGTGTACTTTATGGACAGGGCGACGCCACGACTCGTGGCGTCGTCGGTCGCCACTCGTCCTGAGGGCGACGCCCCAATCACCCCGCTTCTGCCAATTCCGTCGTTAGTGAAGACACCAAGAAAGCGATCGACGCGCCGTCGAGGGCGCGGACCGGCCCAGACCCAGCTCACCTCGACGTCCACGAGCCGCACCGCGTACGCGGAGACCAAGCGCTGGCTCATCGAGCAGCATGGAGCGGTGTGCGCGTACTGCGGACGCCGCGTGGCCCCCACGGCCATCACGCTGGACCACGTGACGCCGCGTCGCGGCCAGACGGCCTACGACCGGCGCGACAACCTCGTGCTGGCATGCGAGGACTGCAACGGCGCCAAGGCCGACATGCCGATCCTCGCGTTCCTCCTGCGCAAGCGCGAGCGCGCGGCGGTGCTGCTGCGCTACGGCAAGCATCTCAGCCCCATGCTCGTGAAGCTGGTGCGCGACCTCGTGCCCGATGGCATGGAGGCGCCGCGGGTGAAGGAGACGTTCGACGACCTGTTCTCGGACGACGAGTCCCCGTACCACGAGTCGCCCTACCGCGACTGACGTCTCGCGGCGCTACGCGTCGCGCTCGAAGTAGTACGCGTCCACGAAGGCACGCCTGACGAGCCTACTGTCCCGGGCGGCGTGATCGGCGCCGGGGAAGCGCTCGGCGAGCACCGCCTTCAACCGGACCATCGCGTCGACGGCGGGGAGCCCGGTGGTCCGCGCCTCGTGCGCGAACGCCCGCACCACCTCCCGGATTGCCTCCAGGTCGCCGGGCGCCTCCGCCACCGGTTCGGCGGGCACCGTCGGGGTGGGATGCTCCGCGCGCTCCGCGAGGGGCCCGCCATCGGGCGGTGTGGGCCGGATGCGTGGACCGACCTGCGGCGCGATCGGCCGCGGCGCGGAGAGGCGCGCGCGGGCGCAGAGCTGCTCCAGCTCGGAGTCGCCCACCTGCTCCCAGTCGGAGGGAAAGGGGGCGAGACGCCGCTTCTCGCCCTCCTTCACGAACGCGAGCCATCCCAGCTCGAGTCCGGCCGACACCCCGCCGAGCTTGCCCGAGGCGCGATGCACCTCGAACACCTCCCAGGTCGCGCCCGCCGAGTCCTCGAACGTTCTGGCCGCCATCGTCGTCACGCGCAGGAGGAGTGCGGCCGTGCGCCGGACGGCGCGCGACAGGAGGAGACGCAGGGGTAGCGCCGCAAGGACTATTCCTGAAGAGACCCCACGCGATCGTGCGCGGTGCGCCCTGCGTCAGGCGCCGTGCGGTCCCACCATGCCTCCACCTCGCGCTGCACCCGCTCGCGGGTGTCGTCCTCGCGCGCATTCATGGACCAGACGGTGCGGCCGGCGAGCGTGACGATCCAGTGCGCGACGGTCGCCGGCGCCTCACCCTCGGGCGTTCCCTCCACAAGGATACAGCGGAAGGCGCGGTGCGCGTGCTCGAACTCGACGACGAAGATTGTCGGTGCCGACATGCCTCCCTCGGGCGCAATGGTGACGGGAGGCCGGCGCGGATCGCATGCCTCCCGGACAGACGCCACAATGCACTATCGAAGCCAGCCGGCCGGCGGCGCGGGGGCGGCGCGCCCTTCCGGATCAAGGGACCGGTCATATGCTATCGCAGCCCGCCGCGTGCCTCCGCGCGCCGCTGCTGCGCCCAACCAACCACGCTCCAGATGCCACGCCACGCCTCCCTGCTGCTCATCGCCGCGTTCGCCCTGCCGCTCGTCGTCACCGCGCAGGCGCCCGGCGTCGCCGACAGCTCGCCCTTCCGCCGACTGGAGCTGCCGACGCCAACCGAGGTGCGGACCGGCGCCGGCCGTCCCGGGGCGCGCTACTGGCAGCAGCGCGCGGACTATCGCATCGCAGCCACCCTGGACTCGGCGCGCGCGCAGGTCACTGGCCGAGAGACGATCCACTACGTCAACAACTCGCCCGACGCGCTGCCCTACCTCTGGTTGTACGTGGAGCAGAACATCTGCCGCGAGAACAGCATCACGAGCACGCTCAACCAGCCGCCGCTCGCCTTTGCGGACATCAGCTTCGACTTCTCCTGCGGGGGGCGCTTCACCGAGGGCCTCGTGCTGGAGTCGGTGCGAATCGCCGGCGCCGACGCGCGCCGGACGGTGACCGGCACCACCATGCGCGTGGACCTGGCGGCGCCGCTCGCGAGCGGTGCGGCGGTGGACGTCGACATCGCCTGGCACTTCACCGTGCCCGAGCAGGGCGTGGGGCGGATGGGCCGCGACGGCGCCCTGTTCGAGATCGCGCAGTGGTACCCGCGCATGGCCGTGTACGACGACATCCGCGGCTGGAACCACGAGCCGTACATCGGTGCCGGCGAGTTCTACCTGGAGTACGGAAGCTTCGACGTCTCGCTCACCGTGCCGGCGAGCTACATCGTCAGCGCCACGGGCGAGCTTCAGAACTCCCGCCAGGTGCTCACCGCAGCGCAGCGCAGCCGCCTTGCGCTCGCGAGCCGCTCCGATACCGCGGTCGCGATCATCACCGCGTCGGAGGCCGGGCGGCCAGCGAGCACGCGCCCGGGCACCCGCCCCTTCACCTGGCGCTTCACCGCGCGCAACGTGCGCGACTTCGCATGGGCTGCCGCGCCGAACTGGCGGTGGGAGGCGAGCAACTGGGACGGCATCCGCATCGAGACGCTGTACCGCTCGTCGGCGAATCGCTGGAGCGAGGCGCACGCGATGGCGCGCGGCACCATCCGCCATTTCAGCGAGCAGTGGTACCGGTATCCGTGGTCGCATGCGACCACCGTGGAGGGCCCCGTGGGCGGCATGGAGTATCCCATGCTCACCTTCGTGCCGAACAGCTCCACGCGGGAGGCGCAGCAGTGGGGACTGGCCCACGAGTTCGGCCACCAGTGGTTCCCGATGATCGTCGGCTCCAACGAGCGGCTGTACCCGTGGATGGACGAGGGCTTCAACACCTTCATCGACCTCCGCAACTCGGCACTGTACTTCGCGGGCACGACGTACGGGGACACCATCGAGTCCAATCCGCTGCACCTCGCCGCCACGCACATGGTGGCCGGACAGGAGCAGCCGCTCATCACGAACCCCACCGAAGTGCATGACCTGATGTGGGTGGGCTACCAGAAGCCCGCGCTCATGCTGCGCACCCTGCGCAACGAGGTGCTGGGCCCGGACCGCTTCGACTTCGCCTTCCGCGAGTACATCCGCGCCTGGGCGTACAAGCATCCCGCGCCCGCCGACTTCTTCCGCATCATGCGCGACGCGTCGGGAATGGAGCTCGACTGGTTCTGGCGCGACTGGGTGTTCACCACGGCGCGCCTGGACCAGGGCGTGGAGGGCGTGCGCACCGACAGCGCGGGCCACGCGATCGTGCTGCTCGTGAATCGCGGCACGATGGTGATGCCGGCCGAGCTACGCCTCACCTACGCGGACGGCACGAGCGACACGGTGCGGCTGCCGGTGGAGATGTGGAATCTCGGCCCCCGCTTCGAGTACCACGTGCCCTCGCCGAGGCGCGTGACGCGGGCGCAGGTGGACCCGCGGCGCGTGCTGCCGGACATGAACCGCGCGAACGACGTGTGGGAAGGGAGATGAGAACCGACGAGCAACGAGTAACGAGTAACCGGGCGGAGTGCGTCTCGAGCGGAGGTCATCCTGCGCGACTGAGCGCAGCGAAGAAGCGTCAGGATGACAGCTCGCCTCACGTCGCGCAGTTACTCACTACTCGCTGCTCGCCTTCCCTCAGTTCATCCCGTACCGGGCCGGATCGCTTCCGACGCGTGCCGAGGCGATGAGCTTCGGGACGTAGTCCTGCGTCTCCTTCGGTAGTACCGACAGGATGCGGAAGAAATCCGCGTCGGTGCCCGTGGTGCGGCCGGTGACCTTGCGCAGCGCCCTGGACACGGTGCCCTGGCCCGAGTTGTACGCCGCGGCGGCCAGGTACCAGGAGCCGAAGCGCGCATGCAGGTCGCTCAGGTACGACAGTGCGGCGTCGGTGGCCTTGGCGGGGTCCTTTCGCTCGTCATGCCCGCCCCCGACCTTGAGGCCGAACTGGCGCGCGGTGGCGCTCATGAACTGCCACATGCCCACGGCGCTCACCCGGGACTTGGCCGTCGGGTTGAAGTTGGACTCGATCAGCGCCAGGTAGATGAGGTCGCGCGGCATCCCACGCTCGTCGAGCTTGCCGGTGATCATCGCCGAGTACTGGTCCATGCGATCCAGCGAGCGCTGGAAGTCCGCCCGGGCCGAGGTGGTGATCCGGCGCACCCAGCCATCGATGCGGTGGTGCTCCAGCCCGCTGTCGAGCCTCGGCGCGGCCGACGCGACCGTTTCCGGCGTACCGGGGGCCGCCGGCGCGAGGCTCGTGACCCCGGCGGATGCGGCCTGCAGGCCGCGAGTGATGCTCGCCAAGGCGGACCCGGTGGAATCGGCGACGTGCGTCACCGCAGCGTCATGGCCGAGAAATGCGGTATGGCCGAGTCCGGCGGCGAGCGTGGAAACTCCCACCGCGACGGCCAGCGCGGGAAACGCGACCCGTCCACGAAGCCGGGCCCCCAACTGACGAAAAGCGTCCATGCTTCCTCCATCTCATTGACTCATATGAATTTAGCGTCAATTGAAACGAGGTGTACCCTTGCATTCCGCGCCGGGAGGACTTTCGTTTCCAGATCCTGACTGGCCAGACAGTCAGGAACTTCGGTTCGTCGGCGGGACCATGTCCTCCACCGCCGCTCGCAGGAACTCGTCGGCGTCGGTGTGCCCGCCCTCGTTCCACTCGGCCAGGAGATCCCGAAGGTGCGCGTGCCGCGCCTCCACCAGGCGATCGTTCACGTCGCACCCCTCGACGGTGAGTGCCCAGGCGCGGCGGGCCGGCTCCACCCGGATCAGTCCCCGGCCCTCCAGCTCCGCGATGGCGGCGTCCGTCGTGTGCTGCGGAATCCCGAGCAGCCCGGTCCGGGCGTTCACGTCGAGCCCCGGCGCGCGCTCGATCTGCACCAGCAGCCAGGCGCCCAGCGGCGAGAGCGACTCGCCGGCGCGGTCGACGATCCGCTGGATGTGCCCGGCCTGGATGTCCCGGTCGGCGAGGGTCCGGAAGGCATTCAGCAGCATCGACTCGCCCGCGTTCTCGTCCGACGGCTGCCCGAACGCCCCCGCCGCATCGCGGCCGCCCTCGCGCGCGGTCGTCGCGATGGTCTCGCGCAGCGGACGCTCGGGGAGCATGAGCGCCAGGACGAAGCCGACCGCGCAGACAACCGTGGCCACGAGGAAGACCGTGTCGAGCGAGGCGGTGAAGGCCTGAGAGTAGGCGGCACGCATCTCGGGCGACATCGCCGCCAGCGCGCTCGCCGTCATCCGCGTGCCGCCCCCACCCGGCGCGCCGCCGGGCAGCGCACTCGCCAGGTTGGAGGCGAGCCGCGAGGCGAACACCGCGCCGAGGATCGCCGTGCCGAGCGAGCCGCCGATCAGGCGGAAGAGGGTAGCCCCCGAGGTCGCGACGCCCAGGTCGCGATACTCCGCGGCGTTCTGCACGGCGATGACGAGCACCTGCATCACCATCCCGATGCCCAGGCCGAGCACGAGCATGAGCACCGAGGCCTGCATGGGCGTGCTGGTCGCGGCGAGGCGCGACAGGAAGAAGAGGCCCACGGTCATGACCCCGGTGCCGAGCACCGGAAAGATCTTGTACCGCCCCGTGCGGCTGATGAGCTGTCCCGACAGCACCGACGTCAGCAGCATCCCGCCCATCATCGGCAGCATCTGGAGCCCCGAGCGCGTCGGGCTCTGGCCGCGCACCACCTGCAGGTACACCGGGAGGTAGGTCACCGACCCGAAGAGCGCGAACCCGACGATCAGCCCCACCAGCGTGGCCACGAGGAAGGTGCGCTGGCCGAACAGCCGCAGCGGCAGCACCGGCTCCAGTGCGCGTCGCTCGGCGAGCACGAACAGCGCGAGCCCCAGCGCCGCGGCGGCGATCATGCCGAGCACCATCGGTGACGACCACGGGTACGCGCTGCCGCCGAGATCCGCGAGCAGGGTGAGGCTGCTGAGCGTGACCGCCAGCAGTGCTGCGCCCGCGAAGTCGATGGCGTGCACCTTTCGCATCGACTGCTGCGGCAGCGTCGCGGCGAGCACCACGAGCGCCACCGCGCCGAGTGGCAGGTTGACGTAGAAGATCCAGCGCCAGGTCAGGTGCGTGGTGAAGAAGCCGCCCAGCAGCGGGCCCGCAACGCTGGCGAGCCCGAAGAGCGCGCCGAAGATTCCCTGATAGCGTCCCCGCTCGCGCGGCGGCACGATGTCGCCCACGATGGCCTGCGTCGTCACGTTCAGGCCGCCGCCGCCCAGCCCCTGGATGAAGCGGAAGACGATGAGCTGCGTCATGTTCCGGCTCAGGCCGCACAGCACCGAGCCGACGAGGAACAGGACGATGGCGGACTGCATCACGATCTTTCGCCCGTACAGGTCCCCGAGCTTGCCGTACACCGGGGTGACCACGGTCTGCGCGAGCAGGTATCCGGTCACCACCCACGCCAGGTGCTCGAGCCCTCCGAGCTCGCCGACGATGGTGGGGAGGGCCGTGGAGACGATGGTGGAATCGAGCGCGGCGAGCAGCATCGCCAGCAGCAGGCCGCTGAAGGCGATCAGGACCTGTCGGTGTGCGAGAGGCGCTGGCGCAGCGGGAGCGTCGAGTGCGGATGTGGACATGCGCGCGCTCCACGCATGTGCCGCACCAGATCACGGCCGCCGGCGCAGCCCACGGGACGAACAAAGGCGAGTGCGTCACCCTGTGACGCACTCGCTTCGTGAGCCTGCTCTCTCGGCTACTTCGCCGCCCGGTGCTCCTTCAGGTGCAGCGAGAGGGAGCCGACGATGGGCACCTTGCTCCGGATCTGCACGATCGTGCGGGCCGCGTCGTCGGAGAAGAAGACCTCGGCCTGGCCGCCCTGGCCGAACAGCCCGCCCACGTTCATGATGGTGGGCTGGACCACGATGGTCTCGAAGGTGCCGGCCGGCACCGTGACGCGCTCCTTCCGGAGCACCTTGAGGATCACGTCGTGGCCGGGCTTGAAGTAGCGCGGGATCGTGTCGACGTCCCCGACGACGAGGGGCAGCGTGCGGGCGTAGTAGAGGAACGAGATGTCGTCGAGCGGCTGGTCGCTGGACAGCGCCGACCGCTGGCCGTTGTCGGCCTGCGTGAACGTCCGCTCCTCGGGCGACATGACGTAGTCGCGATGGCGGCGGCTGGTCAGCTCGCGCTGGTCCTGCACGAAGCGGCGCGAGAAGAAATCGACCGGATCGATCCACGAATCGAAGCGGTCGTCCACCTTGGCGAACATCCACCCGCCCGAAACCTGCAGCGTGGTATGCATGGTGGAGTGCCCGTTCACCTTCTCCTCGCCCAGCACTTCCAGCGAGCCGGTGCCGACGGCGCGTCCGGCGAGCCGGAGCTCGTAGAGGGACCGCTCGCCCGCGACGATGCGGCGGCGGGCCGGGGCGGGCGCGGAATGGGCGGCGGTGCTGGACTCGCGGGCGACGAGGGACTGCGCGCTGGCCGGCTGGGCGCCGCCCG